>CAYMRG010000672.1:494-3035 GCA_964392555.1 uncultured candidatus Brocadiaceae bacterium | reverse complement strand
CGAAGCCGACCTGGAAGCTGACCGAGCTGGCCGAACCGTCGAGCAGCTTGATGCCCGAGAACTCGGTCGAACGGCCGATTCGGTTGACTTCGCTGACCAGGCTCTGGAATTCCTCGTCCAGCGTCTCCTTGTCCTTGCTGCTCACCGAGCCGTTGCTCGACTGCACCGCGAGTTCACGCAGACGGACCAGGATCGAGCTGACCTCGTTCAGCGCGCCTTCGGCGGTCTGCACGAGGGAGATGCCGTCGTTGGCGTTGCGCTTGGCCTGGTCGAGCGAGCGGATCTGCGAGCGCAGGCGCTCCGAGATCGCGAGGCCGGCGGCGTCGTCGGCTGCGGTCGAGATGCGCAGGCCGGTCGACAGACGACGGAAGTTGCTGGACAGTTTCTCGGTGACCGACGACAGGTTGCGCTGCGCGTTGATCGACGCAGAGTTGGTATTGACGCGAAGACCCATTTCTCCTCTCTCCCCGTTGCGTTCTCTGGTTGGTGGTGCCGGACGCGTGGCCCGGCATGCCGAAGATCGGCACACCCGCCGCGTCCGCCTGAAGTCCGATCGTCGGATTTTCGCGCGGTGTGTCGTGCCGTTCGACGATCGACCGGTGGTACCGCACCTTGTGTCGAGTCTCAGGACAGCGAATTCCCTGGCCCGTGACGGGCGGCCCGCGCAGGGTATCTTGCCGCCGCCGTGACGAACCTGCCGCCAGGAGCCGACCCGAGCCTCGCCGCCTTCGCGGCGGCCTTCGCCGAGGTGGCGCCCGTGCTCGACGCGTGGGCGCACTGTCGGGTCCGGGGCGATCTGCGGCGTCGTATCGAACCGGAGGATCTGGTCCAGGAGATCGGCGTGCGAGCCTGCCAGCGGCGGCAGGACTTCGATCCGGCGCGCGGCACCTTCCGGCAATGGGTGTTCGGCTTCGCCAACAACGTCTGGCTCGAGGCATTGCGTGAGCTGGGCCGCGATCCGCTCGGCACCCGGCTGCGGCGCGGTGGTGACTCGCAGCTGCCGGCGGTCGCGGACACGGTGACGACGATCTCGCGGCGGATCGCGGCCGACGAGGGGCACCGCGCCTGTCGCGCGCGGCTCGCCGAGCTCGACGACGACGAGCAGCGCCTGGTCGCGGCGTTGTCGTTCGAGGAGCTGTCGCACGGCGAGGCCGCCGCGCTGCTCGGCATCGCCGACGACACCTGCCGCAAGCGCTGGCAGCGACTGCGGGAGCGGCTGCGTGCCGATCCGCTGCTGGCGCGTCTGGTCGATTGACGGTCGCCGCAGGCGCGGCGGTGCCTCGTCGCCGATCAGCGTTCGATCGCGCGCGCCGCGCGCAGGCCGGCCTCGGCGCCGCTGGTCTCCCTGGTCGAGCCGCCGCGGCTCGCGCAGCGCGCCTCGTCGACGTAGCTCGAGAAGCAGCCGCCGCGGACGATCCGCAGGTCGGCGTGGGGACCCTCGCAGAGGCCGTCGCCGGCCCGCAGCGGGCACGTGCCGTAGTCCTCCCACGAGTCGCGGCACCACTCCTTGACGTTGCCGCCGAGGTCGTGGATGCCGAACGCGTTGGCCACGAAGCTGCCGACCGGCGCGTGGACGAGGTGCCCGTCGTCGCAGCCTTCGATGTAGCGCCAGTGCACGCTGCCGCCGCGCTGGCGCGACGCGGCGTCGGCGGGGTTCTCGTGGCCGGCCAGCGACGCGGCCGCGTCGGTGCCGGGGTAGATCGTGTGGCTGCCGGCGCGGTAGGACCATTCCCACTGCGCTTCGGTCGGGAGCTGCAGGTCGAGTTCGCGCAGCACGCGATCGGCGTCGAACCAGCCGACCAGTTCGACCGGATGGCGCGCGCCGGTCACCGACGCCAGCTCGCCGCCGACGCGGTAGGCGCTCGGATTGCTGCCGGTGTGCCGCTGCCACTGCTCCTGCGTCAGCTCGTGCTTGCCGAGGAAGAACGGCGCGAGCGCGACGCTCTGGCACGGGCCGACGCCCGCGGTCGCCTCGGGGTCGACGTTCGCCGGGTGGCCATCGGCCGGCGCCTTCGGCTCCGCACCGATCACGGCATTGCCGCCCGGCACCAGCACGAGCACGATCGCGGTGCCGGCGTCGAGCTCGAGACGCCCGTTCGCGGCGCGCTGCGGCACGCTGCCCGAGAGCGCGTGTGCGAACTCCTCGAGGCCGCTGTCGGGATCCGGCCCGAGCGGCACCAGGCCGAGCTGCGGCGCCAGCTGCAGGCCGCCGTAGCGCGGCGACGCCGCGATGCGCGCGATCGCGGCGGTCCACGCGGCGCGCGGTTCGTCGAGCGAACGACGCCGCAGGTCGTCGGCGGTCGCGATGCGTTCGGCGACGCTGGTCGTCGCGGCGCCGAGCAGGGCGTGTTCGGCCAGCAGCGCGTTCAACTGTTCACGCTCCCAGGCGTTCGCCGGATCGTCGGTCGGGACGGCCAGCTCGGCCAGGCGCTGGCGGTGGCGCGGCGCGCGCTGCAGCAATGCTGCGCACTCGTGCTGCCAGGCGTGCAGCTCCGGCAGCCGCTCGGGCCGCGCCGGCCAGAGCTTGGCGGCGCGTTCGAC
>CAYMRG010000672.1:0-484 GCA_964392555.1 uncultured candidatus Brocadiaceae bacterium | reverse complement strand
GCCGACGCACGTCGGCGAGGCGGCCGGCGCTCTCGCGCCACAGCCAGCCGGTCACCGCGAGGCCGACGGTGAGGACCGCGAACAGCGCGGCCAGCGAGCCGGCGAGGCCCGGGTTGCGTTGTGCCCAGCGCGTCGCGCGCAGCAATGGCCCGGCCGGGCGGGCGGCGATCGGTTCGCGGCGGAGGAAGCGGCCGAGATCGTCGGCGAACGCGGCGGCGGTGGCGTAGCGGTCGCCCGGCGCGCGGGCGAGGGCGGTCGCGGTGATCACGGCCAGGTCGGGCGGCACCGCGGCGTTGCGCGCGCGGAGGTCCGGCAGCGGCGCCTCGGCGATCGCCTTCAGCTCGGCCGCCGCGGTCGCCGCGGCGAACGGTCGCTCGAGCGCGAGCAGCTCGAACAGCACAGCTCCGAACGCGTAGACGTCGCCGCGTTCGTCGGCGGCGGCGCGGCCGAGGCGCTCGGGCGGCAGGTAGCAGAGCGTGCCGAA
>CAYMRG010000671.1:0-3038 GCA_964392555.1 uncultured candidatus Brocadiaceae bacterium | reverse complement strand
GCCGGACGCCGCGGCGCGGCCGGTGACGCCGGGCGTCGACGACGTCTACGACCTGCCGGCGCTCGATGGCGCCCTGACGCCGACCGCGGCGCCGCCGCGCTGGCTCGGCTGGCTCGCGGTGCTCGGCCCGTGGCTGCTGACGCTGGTCGGGTGGGCGTTCGTCCGCGGCCTGCGGCGGCGGGCTGCCGACACCGAAGGGTTGCGGGCCCGCGGCGCGCGCCGCGAATGCCTGCGCCAGTTGCGCGCCGGCGGCGATCCGGTCGCGGCGTTGGCCGACTACCTCGGCAGCCGCCTCGGCGTGCCGGGCGCAGCCGTGATCGCAGCGGACCTCGCGCCGCGCCTGGTGGCCGCCGGGCTCGGTGAGGACGATGCGCGCGCCGCCGCGGCGGCGATCGACCAGGGCACCGCCGCGCGCTACGGCGGCGGCGCGCCGCTCGCGGCGGCCCAGGTCGAGGCGCTGGTCGACCGGCTCGAGGCGAAGACCTTCGGCGTGCACGGCTGGTTGCCGTTCGTGCTGTGGGCCGCGCTCGCGTTCGCCGGCGGCACCGGGCACGCCAGCGCGCAGACGCAGACGCCGCCGACGCTGCCCGCGCCGACGGTCGGCGCGACCGGCGGCGCCGGCGACGTCGCGCGCGCGGTCGCCGCCTACCGCGCCGGCGACTACGCCGCGGCCCAGGCCGGGTTCGCGCGCGCCTGGGACGCGACCGGTGATCGGCGCCTGATGCAGGCGCGCGGCAATTGCTACTACCGGCTCGGCGACCTGCCGCGGGCGCGCTGGGCCTACGAAGCGGCCCGCACCGACGCGCCGCGCGACGCCGAGCTGCTCGCCAACCTGCGGCTGGTGCGCCGCCAGCTCGAGGTCGACGAGGCGGACACCGGCTTCTCGGCCGAACTCGACGCGCTGCGTCGGACGCTGACCACGGGCGAACTGCTGCTGCTGTCGGCCGCGAGCATGCTGGTCGCCGCGCTGTGCCTGGTGCTCGGCTGGCGGCGCGGCCTGCTGCGCTGGCTCGGCGTGCTGGCGCTGCTGCCCGGCGTGCTGTTCGCGCTCGAGCTGCTGTGGCTGCGGCCGGCGCAGCCGCCGCAGGCGATCGCGCTGCAGAAGCTGTCGCTGGTCGCCGAGCCCCGTGCCGATCTGCCGGCGATCGCGACCGTGCGCCCCGGCGTCGCGCTGACGCTGCGCGGCGGCGACCAGGGCGCCTTCGTGCGCGTCACGGTCGGCGAGCGCAGCGGCTACGTGCCGCGGGAGCAGGTCGCGATCGTGCCGTGAGCGCGCTACGCTGGTCGCCGATGGACCGGCGATTCGCGGCGATCGTTTGCGTGGCCCTCGGCTGGTGCGATCTCCGCGCCCAGGACCCGATCCTCGACGTGCTCGACGGCGAGACGCTCTACGACGGCGGGTCGCTGGTCAGTCTCGGCAACGAGCTGCAGCGCGAGGAACGGCTGCGCCGCGGCGGCCACGGCGTCGCCGACGCGACCCACGCGCACCAGTACACCTGGACATCGACGCTCGCCTGGCAATACGGCCTGCGCCACGACCTGCAGGTCGGCGTCGCGGTGCCGTTCCTCGGCCTCGCGCGCGAGGCGGCCGGCGCCGAGGCCGAGGACTTCGGTCTCGGCGACGTGGCGCTGCTGGCGAAATGGCGCGTGCACCGCTGGGATGCACCGGGCGTTTCGATCAACACCTCGGTGCTGGGCACCTTGTCGCTGCCGACCGGCGAGGACGATGCTCGCGACGGCGGCGTCGAGCGCGAACCCGACCTGCAGCTCGGCAGCGGCGGCATCGACCCGGCGCTGGGCCTCGCGATCACACCCGAGCCCGGGCGCTGGCGGTTCAACGCGGCGGTCTACCGCCGTTGGCACCTCGACAGCGACGGCGACGGCGATCGTCGCGGCGACCAGTTGTTCGCCGAACTGGCGATCGGCAACCGCTTCTGGCTCGAGCCGTATCCGGGGCCGTTCCTGCGCTTCGACGTGTTCGCGCACTACTACCGCAGCGACCGCGACCGGCTCGACGACGCGCGGCTCGACGACACCGGTGGCCAGCGGCTCGCGCTCGGCGGCACGCTGGCGTTCCGGCCGCGGCCGTCGCTCGATCTGCAGCTCACCGGCGAGGTGCCGGTGTGGCGCGACGTGAACGGCCAGCAGCTCGACGAGGACTGGTCGATCCAGCTCTCGCTCGGCTACCGGTTCTGACGATCCGACCCCTTCCGACGTGACCCCCCGAGACATCATGACCAGGACCCGCCTGCCGTTCGCGGCCATTGCCGCCCTGCTCGCCGCCGGCTGCCTTGCGCCCGGCGTCGAGCTCGCGCCGTTGGCCGACGATTTTGCGTTCTTCGAGATCCAGCTGCAGGGTTGAACCTGAAACGAGGAACTGCTGGGCCTCCAGCAGTTCTTCGAGAGCCGGTTCGGCTCTACCCCGCAGATCGATCTCGACCAGCAGCTCTGCCGCGTCCGCATCGTGCGGCCGGTCGCGCTGGACTTCGCGGCGATCGCCGATGGCGTGATCCGCAACAACATGGGCCTCGGTGGCATCCAGGTGCGCGTCCGCGGCCGGCTCGACGGCGGCCAGGCGGTGCTCGACGGCACCGGCCAGCGCGTGCCGCTGGTCGGCGCGCCGGCGGCGGCCGATGGTGCGTGGCTGTGGTTCGAGGCGCGCGAGCTGGGCCTGGGCGCGGCCAAGGCCGCGACCTGGCTGCGCAGCTCGGCGGGCCCCGTGCTCAGTGCCCCGTCGGCAGATGTTCCGTCGGCAGGCGTTCCGCCGGTTCGCTGAGGTCCGCCAGCGAGCGGCGCATCGCCGCCAGCAGCTGTTCGAGCTGCGTCGCGGCGGCTGCCTGGCCGGCCTCGGCCAGCGCCTGCGCGCTCGCGAAACCGGTCGCCAGATGGAAACCGGTTGCACCGCCGTCGCCGTGGTGCGCCCACACCTGTACGCAGTCGGCGTCGACCGTGCCGTCGCTCAGCACCAGGTGCTGCTTCAGGGTCAGGAACTCGGTGAGGTCGCGGCGCTCGGCGGGCGACAGCTGCTGCGCATGCCG
>CAYMRG010000670.1:0-3056 GCA_964392555.1 uncultured candidatus Brocadiaceae bacterium | reverse complement strand
GCCCCGCCGAGCACGCTTCGGGTCGCCTGACGCCGCAGGACGGCGAAAGCGGCGCACTCGGCGCTCGCGCTGGAACAGAAGCCGGCGTCGTCGGATCTGCAGTCGCATCCCGCCTCCGTCGGTGGCCTCGCTGTCGGCCAGCGCTCGAGGGCGCGAGTCCGCATTCCCGCCAACCACCCCACCCGAGCGCGCCGATTTCGTCGTCCTGCAAGGAAGGCGACCCGAAGCCGCGCGGAGGCGGGGCCTTCGCCCCGCCGAGCACGCGTCGGGTCGCCTGACGCCGCAGGACGGCGAAAGCGGCGCGCTCGGCCCGGCTAGAGGCCGAGAGTACCTACGGCGCCATTGCTCGCGGCGAAGCCCAAGCCGTTGGCGGGCGGATCGAACGAGAACGCCTGGTTGTAGAACGACAGCCCGGTCAGCGATGGGTCGCTCGGCACGTTCCACGTCCAGGCCGCGACACCACCGGTACCGACCAGCGTGTCGATCACGACGGGATCGACGAGCAGCTGGCAGGTCGGCATGCCGATCACGGCGAGGTCGAGGGGCAAGGGCAACGCGCCGCTCTGCGTGTTGGACAGCCCGAGCGCCATCAGGCCCAGGTTGGTCGGCAGGCTGCCCACCTGCACCTGGAAGGCGCTGCCGAGCGACGGCCGCTGGCCGGCGGCGGCCTGCAGCGTCGGCACGCCGAGCGAACCGACGCAGCCGCTGCCGAAGGCCGCGTACGAGGCCATCTGCGGCACCGTCAGGATCGCGGCATTGCTGGTCGAGCTGCCGCACCCATTGGTGACCACGCAACGGATCGGATAGTCCGACCGGCCCGAGCACGGCGTCACGGTGACCGTGACCGCATTCGCGTTCGCCGGCGCGACGCTCGCCTGGCCGCCGCACGCGAGCGAAACCGGCGCGCTGCCCAGCGCGACCCACACGCCGGGCGCGTCCTCGAGCTGCCACGCGTAGCTGGCCGAGGTCGCGCCGTCCGCGAGTTCGACGCTCATCGGCGCCGACGCGTTCGGCGAACCGGTGGCCGTCACGCCCTGCGGGTGCAGGCCGATGTCGGGCACGCAGGAGTTGGTCGCCGTGGTCGTGGGCGTCAGCAGGAACACGCCGTACGCGGGCGGCCCGCCATCGCCGTGGCCGAACGCGATGATGTGCCCGGTGTTGTTGATCGCGAGCACGCCGTCGAGCAGGAGCCCCGGGGTGTTGATGCGATCCGTCAGGTCGCGCGCGATCCACGTGCCGCCCGACGGTTCCCAGAGCGTCGCATAGCGCTCGGAGTGGTCCCACTGCTCGCTCGTGCCACCGATCCAGCCGGCGTCGTTCAGGTCGGTCACGGTCGCCAACGGCATGTTGAACAGCTTGCCGAGCGGCACCACCGTCGAGCCCGAAGGTGACGCCCAACCACCGGGCACCGACATGCCGATGATCACGCCCTGGGCATTGATCCACTTGGGCGTCGGCATGTACCCGGGTGGGACGGCGGCGAGCGCCGTGAAGTCCCCCTCCGGCGACCGGCGGAACCCGGATTGGATGGGACCGGGACCGCCATACGCGTACCCGCCGATCTCGCCGCGGTTGTTGATGCAGGTGGCCCAGCCGTACTGCGACCCGGGCACGATGTCCGTCTTGTCGTGGACGAGGTCGTAGGTGATGGCGTGGAGGTCCGGCCCCGCGGCCGACGTCACACTGGTGCCGGGCATGTTCGCCGTGCCGACGACGGTACCCGACCAATTGATGTCGTAGGCGTTGGTGATGCGGAAGGTCGCGGCGGCCGGCGGCGACGTGCGCCACCAATGGAAGTCGCCGAAGGAATCGATGATGGTCGCATTCGTCGGCGTCAGCAGGACGCCGCGCTGGTCGGGCCCGACGAAGACGTTCCACGTATCGCCGATGATCCAGCCCTGCGAGGTCCGCGAAGCGAAATGGAAATCGACCGGCGCATTGGGCAGCGGCATGGCCGGATGCCGGTAATGCTTGAAGAAGGGCAGGGTGCCGACCTGTGCCGCGGACCAATTCGTGATGTCCGTGACGTTGTAGTGCGGAATCTGCGCTCGCGCGAAGGACGCGACCAACGTGCCTGCCGCAGCCCATTGGATCAGCTTGGAACCGGAGAACGAGGCGAGGTCGCTGCGCATCGGTGGATTGCCTTGGAACTCGGAGAACAGCCAGGAGACGAGGAGGTTCGACACCGGCAAGCCGGCGCCGAGGCGCCAGGAGGGTAGCGGGGAAGGTCTCGGCAGCAAGGCGGGGCGGCGAGCACACGTTGCGCGACATGCCACATCCGCAGACGGCAGGCCGCCAATGCGCCGCAATGCGCTACGGCGCAGTCCGCCCATCCGCGTGACGAACTCAGGGCAATCGATCCTTGCCCATGCGGCAGTCGCTTCCGACTGACGAACCCACGCGGGGACCGAAGCTCGCGCACCTTGGCGCCGAGACCGGCGGTCCCCGGACCGATCCACGATCTCCCCTACCTACTGGCTCCCCTACCTACTGGCCTTCCGATGAACCGCTACGCCCTCGCCGCCGCCTGCTGTCCACTGCTCGCCATCAGCGCCGCCGCCCAAGACTTCCAGCCCGCGAGCTTCCTGCAGACGAACCTGACGCCGCAAGGCTGGGGCTACTTCCGCCACGACTTCAACGGCAATGGCATACAGGACCTCGTCATCCAGGTGCTGACCGGGCCGACCTCGGGCATCTACCTGTTGCTGGACCCGGGCATGACCGCGTCCTTGCGAACCGTCGACACGCTGCTCCTGTCGACGCAGCTCAGCCTGTTCGGCGGCCTGCCGCAGGTGACGGGCTTCGCCGACATGAACGCCGACGGCTTCGAGGACATCGTCGTCGAATTCGAGACCCTGTTCGCCAACGGCTACGTGTCCTTCCTGCCGGGCAACGGCCAGGGCGGCTTCGGCGCGAACGTGGTGCTCGCGACGACGTCCGGCTTCACCATGACCGCGATCGGCGACTTCGACGGCAACGGCCAGACGGATTACGCCTACCTGAATCCCGGTTCGCCTGCCGCCGTGTTGGTGCGTCTGCAGAACGCCGGGGTCTTC
>CAYMRG010000669.1:0-3065 GCA_964392555.1 uncultured candidatus Brocadiaceae bacterium | reverse complement strand
ATCAGGATGCCAATTGGCGGCCGCCTACGCGGCCGCGCAGAGCCTTCGAGAGGATGCTCTCTCAGGCTCCGAGCGCGCTACCGGCTCACGGCAGCGTGACTTCGAGGCCCGGGGTGGCGACGAAGCCGCGCTGTGCCGCCGCCGTCAGGCAGAAGCCCTGCATGACGAACGACCAGTTGCCGAGGCCCGGGGGCACCTGGACCTGGAAGTTCATCGTGCCGTTCACGACCGGCAGCAGGTTGGTCGTGCCGAGCAACGTCGCCATGCGCAGCGCGCAGCCACCGTTGTCCAGCTCGATCGCGGCGCGGCCCGTGCCGAGCGCCAGGATGCCGAAGCCACTGCTCGGGATCTGGTCGACGACGAAGTCGAGGTTCTGCCCGCCGAGCGCGCAGCCATCGACGTGGATCGACGGCACGCTGCCATCCGGCAGCGCGCAGCCGTAGCCGAACACCTGCGACGAACCACAGGCGGCCGCGCCGACGTTGATCGTCACGGTGCCGAGGTTGCTGTTGCGCTTGGTGTCGCTCGCCGCGTAGGTGAACGAATCGGCGCCCGTGTAGCCGTCCCAGGCGTGGTAGACCGCCGTCGTGCCGTCGAATGCGACCGCGCCGTGGCGCGGCTGGCTGACGATGCGCAGGGTCAGGACGTCCGCCGTGTTCGGGTCCGTCGCGCTCAGCGTCATCGACACCGGCGTGTCGGTCGGCGTCGAGACCGTGAAGCTCGTCACGGCCGGCGGCTGGTTGTTGATCGCGGTTTCGCTGTTCGGGCCGTTGTGGCAGTCGTAGCAGCCGATCTCGTAGCCGCGCCAGAACGTGCGGGCGCCGAACTGCGAGGAGATCGCGCGGTCACCCTGCGAGCGCGACAGGACCGTGCCGCGGTAGTTCGTGCCGTGGCACGTCCGGCAGGCGGCCACGCCGACCTGCTCGGCGGCATCGCCGTGGTGATCGACCCAGCTGTTGCCCGTCGGGTGCATGCCGTGCGGCCCTTGCCACTGCGTGTCCTGCAGGCCCGAGTGGCACGAGCTGCATTCGACGATCGTGCCGACGTGGCCCTGAGCGGCGATGCTCTGGAGGTTGTCGTTGTTCTCGGTGGACGGCCAGATCGCGTGCGGCGAGCCGTGGCAAGCCGAGCACTCGAGACCGCCGTGGCCGACCGAGAAGCGATAGAGCGAGAAGCCGGCCTGCGGCGAATCCGGCGTCGTCGCGAAGCGCGTGTTGGTCGTCGGGCGCAGGACGCCCGGTGCGCTGAACGCGTGGTCGAAGCGGATCGCGCCGGCGTTGGCGACGGCGTCACCGGTGTGGCAGTTCTGGCAGTTCGGCTCTTCGAGCCAGCCGACGCGCGCCGGGTCGCCGACCTCGCTCATCGAGCCGTGGCAGTCCTGGCACGACATCATCTCGAGGCCGTCGGCGCCGATCGCCTTGCCCATCGCGCCGCGCAGGCAGCGCGTCGCCGCGCCCGGGTGGCAGGTGTAGCACGAGCTACGGTCCTGGATGTCGTCGAGGCGCCGGCCGTCGGCCAGGCGCGCGCTGCCGTGCAGGGTGTGCATCGACGCCGTCATCTTGCCGACGCCGGGCTGGCCCGACGTGCCGAGCGCGTTGCTGCCGTGGCAGGCCGCGCACAGGATCGGCTGGCCGCCGACCGCCGTCGGGTAGAGGCCGGCCGGCAGGTAGCCGACCGCGTTGGCCGCGGCGATGAAGACCGGGTCACTGGCGTGGTGGTCGTCGTGCAGCTTGAGGATGTTCAGGCGGTCGTCGGTCGCCGCCGGGCCGTAGACCCAGCCGCTGGCCGGCCGCGCATCGGGGTTGGCGCCCGAGCCGTGACAGTTGGTGCAGGCCATCTCGGCCGAGACCGGGATGACCGGGGTCGTCGAGGCGACGACCTGGCCCGCCGCGTTCCGCGCCACCAGCTTCATCAGCGGGTAGGGGTTCATGTTGCCGGCGTCGTCGTACGGGGTCACGGGAACGCCCTCGGCGACGAAGTCGCTGAGACCGGCATGGAACGGCATGTTCTGCGGCACGTTGGCCGTGCCCGGCATGCTGAAACCCGCGAGCCCCGTGTTCACCGGCGGGTTCGCGCCGAACAGCGCGCCCACGTGCTGCCAGAAGTCCGACTTGCCGGCCGAGGTCGAGTTGATCGAGCCATTCGGGTCGGCGACGGCCTCGTAGGTGACCGTGTAGCCGCTGTTGACGACGTGGCCACCGACCACGAGCTGCGCGTGGAAGGTGTTGAACGGCGGCAGGATGCAGAACACCGAGGTGTCGCTGTCCATGCAGTGCATGCCGAGGTCGTTCCAGCCGATCAGCCGGGTCGGACCTTGGGCATGGACCAGACCGGTAAGCAGCGTGCCGGCGAGGAGGGGGACGAGGAGGCGCCGGCCGGAGTGGCGTGGCGCGGGCTTGGTGTCGAGCATGGAGGGCCTGGGCTGAGGTCGCGCGCGGACGGCCGGGGGGTGTGGCCGCCGTTACGTCATCCTTACGTCACTGGGCGACCTCCTGGCTCGCCCGGCCGACAAAAAGGAAGATTTCCTCAACCCAAGGGCGGTGACGCATACCGTTCTCCGCCAGGGGTTTGCGCTGGTCAGTTCGCCGCCGCGGCCGCCTCGGCCGGCTCCCCGGCCGTCTCGCGCAGGCGGAACGAGCAGGCGATCCGCTTCAGGTTGCCGACCTGCGAGGCACTCTCCTTGGCGGTGACCGCCAGTTCCTCGGCGCTCGCGGCGTTCTCCTGGGTGACCTGGTTCAGCTCCCCGACGCCGTGCGTCACCTGGCCGACGTGTTGTTCCTGGTCGGTCGACGAGGTGGCGATCCCTGCCAGCAGGGTGCTGACGTCCTGCGTGTGCGACGCGATGCCGGCGAACACCGTGGTGACGCCCTGCGCGAGCCGCAGGCCGTTCTCGGCTCGGTTCGACGCGCTGCTGACCAGATCTGCGGTCTTGGTCGCCGCTTCGGCCGAACGCCGCGCGAGGTTGCGCACTTCCTCCGCGACCACCGCGAAGCCCTTGCCGGCCTCGCCGGCGCGCGCCGCCTCGACCGCGGCGTTCAGCGCCAGCAGGTTGGTCTGGAACGCGA
>CAYMRG010000668.1:0-3075 GCA_964392555.1 uncultured candidatus Brocadiaceae bacterium | reverse complement strand
TCGTCGTGCGCGACCAGCTCCGAGGCGACCAGCCAGACCAGCGTCGCCATCATCAGCAGGCCGGACAGCGTGCCGAACAGCAGGCGGCGGGCCGCGCGGTGGCGGACCGTGTTGGCGAGCACCTGCAGATCAGCCGCCAGCAGGCCCATCGGCGCTCCGGTCGGTGAGGCGCAGGAACACATCTTCGAGCGAGCCGCCGCCGCCGCGCGCCTGCAGCTCGGCGAGCGTGCCCTCGGCGCGCAGCGTGCCGTCGGCGAGCACGCCGATGCGGTGGCAGATGCGTTCGGCGACGTCGAGCACGTGGGTGCTGAGCAGCACGGTCGTGCCGTTCGCCGCCAGCTCGACCAGCAGATCCTTGAGGCGGCGCGTGCTGAGCGGGTCGAGGCCGGTGGTCGGCTCGTCGAGCAGCAGCAGTTCGGGGGCGGTGGTGAGGACCGCGGCCAGGTGCACCTTCTTGCGCATGCCGTGCGAGTAGCCCTTGCACAGCTCGTCGGCGACGTCGGTCAGCGCCAGCACGTCGAACAGGCGCTCGCTGCGCTGGTCGCGGTCGCGGCGGCCGATCCGCCACAGGCTGGCGACCAGCGCGACGTACTGGCGGCCGGTCAGGTAGTCGTAGAGCGGCGGCGTGTCGGGCACGAGGCCGATGCGCTGCTTGAGCTCGCGCGCGTGCTCGCGGTGGTCGAGGCCGGCGATGCGCAGCGTGCCGGTGCTCGGTGCGAGCAGGCCGGCGAGCATGCGGATCGTCGTCGTCTTGCCGGCGCCGTTCTGGCCGAGGAAGCCGTACAGCTCGCCGCGCGCGACGCGCAGGTCGAGGTCGCGTACGGCCCATTTGCTGCCGAAGCTGCGGCCGAGTCCGTGCGTCTCGATCACCGGTCGGCCTCGATCACCGGCCCGCCTCGTCGGCGAACACCGCCGTCACCGGCACGTGGTCGCTCGGGCTCTTCTTGGTGCGCAGCTCCTTGTGCACGATCACGTCGCGCAGCCGCGCGCTCGCCGGCGGCGAGGTCAGCACGTAGTCGATGCGCAGCCCGTCGTCCTTGAACGCCGCGCCGGCCATGTAGTGCCACCAGGTGTAGATGCCGGCTTCGGGGTGGTGGCGCCGCAGCGCGTCGTCGAGGCCGAACGCCATCACCGAGCGCATCGCCTGCCGTTCGGGCGTCGAGCAGAGGATCTTCTCGTGCCACCAGACCGGGTCGTGGACGTCGCGATCCTCGAGCGCGACGTTGAAGTCGCCGACCAGCACGACGTGCTCGTCGGTCGCGTAGCGGCGGTCGAGGAACGTGCGCAGGCGGCGGAACCAGTCGAGCTTGAAGCGGTACTTGTCGCCGCCGACCTCCTGGCCGTTGGGCACGTAGAGGTTCAGCACCATGAACTCGCCGGCGATCGCGCCGATCACGCGCTTCTCCGCGTCGGGTGGGTCGTCGGGCAGGCCGCGCTGCACGTCCTCGAGCGGCGCGCGCGACAGGATCGCGACGCCGTTGTAGCCCTTCTGGCCGAAGATCTCGACGTTGTAGCCCTCGTCCTCGAGCGGCTCGCGCGGGAACAGCTCGTCCTGCACCTTGGTCTCCTGCAGGCACAGGACGTCGGGCGCGTGGTCGCGGAGGAAGTCGACGACGTGGGTCAGTCGCGCGCGCAGGCCGTTGACGTTCCAGGTGGTGATCTTCATGCCGACCGCCACAACATCGCGGCGGCGGGCGTCCGGCACAACACTCGACCGGTCGGACCGCGCGGTGGACGGATCCGTGGCCCCGGCGATCAGTGGCCGAGGAACAGCAGCATCGCGTTGGTGGTGACGAGCCAGGCCGGATTGAAGCCCGGGTCGACCGACAGGCCCTGCAGGTAGAGCGACGCGCCGAGCATCGTCAGATCCTGCGGCACGGCGCCGTTCCAGCTCGCCTGGCCACCGCTGCCCGCCGCGGTCAGCAGCAGGTCCGGCGTGACGTAGGCGAAGCAGCCGGGCAGGCCGAGGCCGTCGAGCGGCGTCGGCGGCAGCTGGGTCAGGCTCATGACGATGACGCCGAGCGACAGCGCCGGCAGGTTGTGCAGGAAGGTCGTGAAGCCCGCGCCGATGCGGGCCGGCTGGCTGGTCAGGAACGGCGCGCCGGCGCTGCCCATGCAGCTCGTGCCGATGCCGTCGATGTAGGCGCCGTAGAGCCATGTCGCGCCGGGATCGCCCTGGCCGCCCATGCGCACCGCGCGTTGCCGCGCGAGGTCGAAGGCGAAGCCGAAGTCGCGGCCCCCGGTCGCCGAGGTCGGCTGCGCGGTCCACGTCGTGCCATCGAACTCCCAGGTCTCGTCGAGCGGCACGCCGTTGGCGTCGACGCCGCCGGTCAGGATCGCGGTGCCGCGGTTCGGGTCGTAGACGAGCCCGGCGCCGTAGCGGGCACCCGGCCCGGCGACCGCGAGCTGGGTCCAATCGGTGCCGTCGTAGACCCAGGTCGCGCCGCTGGCGCCGGTCTGCGGATCGCGGCCGCCGAACAGCAGCGTCTTGCCGAGCGCCGTGTGGAAGCACATCGCGTGGTCCTCGCGCGGCCCGGGGTCGTGGTTCGGCGTGCGCATCGCCCAGTTCGCACCGTCGAACTCCCACGTCTCGGCGCTGGCGACCGGCAGCCCGTTCGCGGCGCCGCCGTAGACGACGACGCGGTTGCGGAGGCCGTCGAAGCACGCGCCGTGCTTCCACCGGCCGCCCGGCGTGGTCGCGGTCGCGATCGGCGTCCACGCCGTGCCGTTCCACTGCCACGTCTCGTCACTGGCGTTGCCGGTCGTCAGCGGCGACGTCCAGCCGCCGTAGAGGACGAACACCGCGTGCGCCGAGTCGTAGACGAGCTGCGCCTCGCGGCGGGCGCTCGGCGCGGTCGCGGTCGCGACCAGGTACCAGTCGCTGCCGGACCACGACCAGGTCTGGTTGCTCAACGGGTTGGTCGCCGCACCGGTGTCGCCGCCGAACAGGTAGACGCTGCCGCCGCCGGCAGCGGCCATCGCCGCGCCCGCGCGCGGGCCGATCGGGCGGGTCGTGGGGGCGGGGGTGCACGGCGCCCCAAGGGGGGGCCCGCCGCGGGAGGCGGGCCGCAGCGC
>CAYMRG010000667.1:0-3088 GCA_964392555.1 uncultured candidatus Brocadiaceae bacterium | reverse complement strand
CCTGGAGATGGCGCAGAGCGGCGATTGGCTGGTGCCGACGCTCGGCTGGCAGCCGACCTGGGCGAAACCGCCGCTGCACTACTGGCTGCTCGGCGGCATGTCGCTGCTCGGTCACCAGCACTGGCTGCTGCGGTTGCCGGCGGTGCTCAGCGCGCTCGCCGCCGCACTGCTGGCGCGGCGGCTGCTGCGCCGCCAATTCGGTGAGGTCGCGGGCTGGATCGCGGCGTTCGGCATCGCGCTGTCGCCGATGGTCCTGATCGAATGGCCGTCGGCCGAGATCGACCCGACCTTCGCCAGCCTGACCGCGATGTCGCTGTGGTGCCTCGCCGCCGGCGTCGCGCGCGAGCGCCGGGCGATCGTGCTCGCGTCGGGCGTGCTCGGCGGCCTCGCGCTGTTGCACAAGGGGCCGCCGTACTTCCTGTTCGCATTCGGCGCCTACCTGGTCTGGTGGCGGCACCGGCGGTTCCGCTTCGCCCTCGCGCACTTCGTGCCGATGCTGGTGCTGCCGCTGTGCTACGCGCTGCCGCTGTTCCTGCTGCGCGTGCGGCCCGACGAGGTCGCCGCGGTCGCCAACGACGAGACGGTCGGCCGGCTGTTCACCTACGAGTGGCACCACTTCACGTCGATCCCGGAGTACTGGGTGCGCGCGGTCGCGATCCAGCTGCCGTTCGTGCTGTGGTGCTTCTGGGAATGGCGGGGCGCGCGCGACGCGCGCATGAGTGCCGGCGACCTGACGCTGCGGATGTGCAGCAGTGCCGCCGTGCTGGCGGTGGTCGCGCTGACGTTCTTCCCCGGTCGTCCGACGCGCTACATCCTGCCGAACGTGCTGCTGTTCACGTTCGCGGTCGCGCCGGCGGTCGCGCACTACGCGGGGCAGGCGGGCCGCATCGGGCCGTTCGCCAGGCGGGCGGTGCGCGGCATCGGCCTGCTCGGGGCGCTCGGCCTGGTCGCTGCGCCGTTCGTGCCCGCCGCCGGGCTCGCCGTGCTCGCCTTGTGCCTCGTGCTGGCGCTCGCGCCGACCTGGGTCACCACGCCGCGGCGCGTCGTCGCGCTGTGCCTGCTGGTGCCGTTGGCCGCGTCGCTGACCGTGGTCGCCGAACGCGCCGCGACCTGGCTCGCCCAGCCGCGTGCGCGGATCGCCGCCGGTCGGCTGTTGCGTGCCGAGCTCGACGCGCGCGGTGCGACGGTGGACGTGGTGACGCGCGGCCACTTCGATTCGCCGTTGCTGTTGGCGACTGGACTGCTGCCGCCGGGCGACGAAGGCCAGCGCGGCGAGCCGACGGCGCGCTGGCTGCTGCACGAGGCCACGCGCGAGCCGTTGCGGATCCCGGACGACTACGAGCCGCGCGTCCGCCTGTGTCTCGTCGACAAGGCGTTCGTGCTGCGCGAACGCATCGCCAAGCCCAGATGACGGCCGTCCTGTTCGTCCGGCTGTCCGCGATGGGTGACCTCGTGCACGGCCTGGGCATCGTGCCGGCGCTGCACGGCGCGCATCCCGACTGGCGGCTGACGTTCGTCACGCAGGCGGCGTTCGCGCCGCTGCTCGAAGGGCTGCCCGGCCTCGCCCGCGTCGTCGCCTTCACGCGCACCGGCGGGCTCGCCGCGGTGCGGCGACTGCGGCGGGAACTGCGTCGTGAGCGCTACGACCACGCCCTCGACCTGCAGGGCAACTGGAAGAGCGCATTCGTCGCCCGGCTCGGTGGCGCGCGCGAGGTGATCGGTGCCGGCGGGGTGGCGCGGCGCGAACCGGCCAGCCGCGTGCTGCTGCATCGCGCCCTGCCGATCGACGGCATGCCGCACCCGGCGAACATCGCCTGGCAGCTCGCGCGCGCGCTGGCGCCGGGGATCGCGTTCGCCCGGCCGACGCTGCGGGCGACCGCCGCCGAGCTCGCCCGCGAACGCGCGGCGGTCGCGGCGCTCGGCCTGGACCCCGGTCGGCCGCTGCGCGTGATCGTCCGCACCGACCCGGCCGACCCGCGGGCGCTGCGACCGGAGCAGATTGCCGGCGAGACCGCGCGCAGCGCCGAGCCGGTGCTGCACGTGCTCGGGCCGGCCGAGTGCTATCTGCCGGACCTGCCGGGCGCGGCGACGCTGCGCCACGGCCCCGGCGAGGTGCGCCGCCTGATCGCGCTCGGCGAATTGCTCGCCGCGGCCGGCGGGGACGTCGTCGGTCCCGACCAGGGCGCCTCGCACGTGCTCGCCGCCGCCGGCGCGCGCACGTTCGTCTGCTTCGGCGCCCAGGATCCGCGGCGCACGGCGCCGCCGGCCGCGACGTGCCTGCGCCACCCCTCGCCACCGCCGTGCGAGCCGTGTGGCGAACGCCGTTGCCGTCACGCCGCGGGCCCGGTCTGCATGGCGTTCACGACGGCGGACGGCGTGGTAGTGCCGAACGGGCTGCCGACGGGGTGACCGCGTCGTCGCCCTTGTGCGGACGCGCCGTTCCTGGTTCGCTGCGGCGATGCCGCTGCCGCAGCCCGGTGACTACGCCCCTGCCGTTCTCGAGACGTTCGCCAATCCCTGCCCGGATCGCGACTACGAGGTCGAATTCGACTGCCCCGAGTTCACCTGCGTCTGTCCCAAGACCGGCCAGCCCGACTTCGCGACGATCCGTGTCACCTATGTGCCCGACCGGCTGTGCGTCGAGCTGAAGAGCTTCAAGCTCTACCTGTGGAGCTTCCGCAACGTCGGCGCCTTCCACGAGAAGGTCACCAACGACATCTGCTCGGATCTCGTCCGGCTGCTGCAGCCGCGCCGGTTGACGGTGGTCGGCGAGTTCAAGGTGCGGGGCGGCATCGCGACGACCGTGACCTGTCGCCACGGCAGCTGATCGGTGCGGCGCGGCGCGCCTTTGCGGCGCTGCAATCGCGCGGTACAAACCGGCGGTGCGCGCGCGGCTCCTGCGTCGGTTCCTGTGGTTGGCCGGGTTCGGCTGTCTGTGGCTGCACGCCTTCGACGATCCGCCGTTGCGCTCCGAGCCGTTCGTGCAGAACGTCACGTCCGACGCCGGCTCGGTCGTGCTGATCACCGCCGAACCGGCGCGCGTCGAGGTCAGCCTGTGCGATGCCGCCGGCGTCGAGGTCGGCAAGCT
>CAYMRG010000666.1:0-3090 GCA_964392555.1 uncultured candidatus Brocadiaceae bacterium | reverse complement strand
CGCGGTTGCTCGGCGGCTACCTTGTGCCGCAACCGGCGTGGGCGCTCGCGGCGGTGCCGGTCGTCGCCGCGGGGACGTGGGCGGCCCGGCGGGAGCGCCTGACGCCGGACGTCGCGGCGGCCCACCTCGACCGCCGGCTCGGCGCGGCGGGTCTGGTGCTGGCGAGCCGCGCCGCGGCGCTCGACGCGAGCTTCGGCGACCGGCTCGACGCCGCGCTCGCCGCGCTGCCGACAGCGCTGCCGCGCCTGCGCTGGTCGCGCCTGCTGCCGCTGCCGCTGACGGCCGCGGCATTGGCCGCCGGCATCGCCCTGCTGGCGCCGCCACCGCCGCCGGTGCCGCCGTTGCCGCAGGTCGCGGCGACCGCCGAGCTCGAGCGCCTCGCCGAGCAGCTCGCCGAACTGCGCCGGCGCGGCGAGGTGCCGGCGGCCGTGCAGCAGGAACTCCAACGGGCCCTGCACGACCTCGCACAGCGCAACGCGGCCGGCAAGCTGCCGGACTGGCGCGAGCTCGACGCGCTCGGCGAACGGCTGGCCCGCGAACGCGTGCTGCAGGACCTCGCGCGCGCGGCGGGGGATCGTTCGCCGGGCGGCGCCCCGAGTGCCGCCGACCTCGCCGCGGTCGCGCAGACGTTGGCGCAGAGCGGGCTGCTCGACCGGCTGCCGCAGCAACTCGCCGGCCGCCTGGCCGAGGCGATGCGGGCCGACGGTTCGATCGCGGCCGAGCTGCTGCCGCAGGATCCGGCGCAGCTGGCCGCGCTGGCCGACGCACTGGCCGAGTTCGCGGCGCGGTTGGGTTCGGCCGACGCCGGTGCGCTCGGCGCGGGGCTCGATCCGGCCCGGCTCGCGGCTCTGCGCGAGACGCTCGCTCAACTCGGCGGCGACGCGGGCGGCGGTGCGGGCGCGGGGCAGGCCAGGCTACAGGGTGCGGGCGGTGGCAGCGGGGCCGGCAGCGGGCAGGCGGACGGCGGCGGTGGCGGCGGCGTGAGCCGTGGCCCCGGCGCCGCGGCGCTGGCGCTGACCGAAGATGCGCAGGGCGCGGCGGCCAACGCGCTGCCGCTGCCGAAGGGCGCGGTGCCGGACCAGTGGGTGCCGGTCGGCGAGTCGCTGCAGCAACCGCGGGTCGATCCGCAGGCGAACACGGCGCCCGGTGGGGCCGCGACAAACGGCCAGGTCGGCGCGTCCTGGCAGCTCGAACTGGCGCCGCACCATCGCGAGGTGGTGCGCCGCTTCTTCGATGGCGCCGGTGGCGCAACCGGGTCGGCGAAGGAGAACAAATGACGGCGATGATGACGGCGGCGCAGATCGCGCGCGGCAAGGAACTGCTCGAGCGCGTGCGCTCGGGCGCCAACACGGTCCTGCTCGGCCAGGAGGAGCTGGTCGACCTCGCGGTGATCGCGCTGTGCGCGCGCGGCCACCTGCTGCTCGAAGGCCTGCCCGGCCTCGGCAAGACCGAGCTGGTCAAGGCGCTCGGTCGGCTGCTCGGGCTGTCGTTCCGGCGTGTGCAGTTCACGCCGGACCTGTTGCCCGGCGACATCACCGGCGGCCCGATCCTGCAGGAGCGCGGCGGCGAGCGGCAGTTCGTCTTCCAGCCCGGTCCGCTGTTCGCCAACCTCGTGCTCGCCGACGAGATCAACCGCGCCTCGCCGAAGACGCAATCGGCGCTGCTCGAGGCGATGCAGGAACGTTCGGTGACGGTGCTCGGCGAGACGCACCGCCTGCCGCAGCCGTTCTTCGTGCTGGCGACGCAGAACCCGATCGAGCTCGAAGGCACCTATCCACTGCCCGAGGCGCAGCTCGACCGCTTCCTGTTCAAGGTCGACGTGCCGACGGTGTCCGCCGACGTGATGGCGCGCATCCTGACCGGGCGTCGCCGCGGCGAGGCGCCGGCGCTCGCGACCGTGTTGACGGCCACCGAACTCGACGAGCTGTTCGCGATCGTCGACGGCATCTTCCTGCCGCCGGCCGTCGCCGGCTACATCGCGCGGCTGGTCGCGGCGACCCAGCCGGCCGCGGCCGATGCGCCCGAGCTGGTCCGCGACGGCGTGCGCTACGGCGCGTCGCCGCGCGCCGCGATCGCGCTCGGCGAGGCCGCGCGCGCCGCGGCGTTGCTCGCCGGGCGCCCCAACGTCGACTTCGCCGACGTGCAGCGCGTGCTGCGGCCCGCGCTCGCGCACCGGCTCGTGCTGCAGCACACGGCGGTCGTCGCCGGCCGTTCGCAGGCCGAAATCGTCGCCGCAGTCGTCGCCGCGGTGCCGGAGGTGGCGCAGGCCCTGCCCGGGGCGGTCCGGTGAGGCGTCGGCACACCGCTCTGCTGGCGCTGCTCGTGCCGTGGGCGATGGCGGCCACCGCCGCGGCCCAGGAACGGATGATCGTCTACGCGCCCGACGGGCCGCGCGTCGCGGTCGCCACCGTCACGCCGTACGCGTTCGCGGTCAAGCGCGGGTTCGGCTGCTGCTTCGCCTGCGTCGAGCTGGCGAGCGACAGCGACCGCAGCGTGCCGACGCGCGTCACCGTGCGCAGCCCGGCGTGGGCCAGCCACGCGGTCGAGGCGGACAGGTCGGTCCTGCTCGGGCCGCACGAATCGGCGCGCTTCTGGCTGCCGCTGCCGGCCGTGCGCGGCGGGCGCCTGCAGCTGTTCGTCCAGTTCGACGGTCAGGTCAACGAGGACGGGATCGACCTGACCAGCACGAACGGCGTCGCCGGCCTGTTCGTCGGCGAGGACGCGCGGCCACTGAGTGAGGCCCAGCGGACGCTGCAGGCGCTGCCGAGCGAAGGCACCGATCCGCCGTTCCTGCGCTGGTGTCCGCCCGACCACGTGCCGGGCGACTGGCGCCTGCTGACCGGCTACGAGGTCGTGCTCGTCGATGGTGCGTGTCGCCTCCCGGGTGCGGCACAGGATGCGCTGCGCCGGTTCGCGATGGCCGGTGGCCTGGTGGTCGTCGCCGATCCGCCGCGGCTGCCGGCCGGTCCGCTGCGCGAGCTGTGCGGTGCCATCGCGGCCGGCGAGCGGCCGCTCGCGCGCGGCGCCTGCGGGCCGATCGGGGCCGGGGGTGCCAGGGCGGCGGCGGGTCTGCGCGCCGCGCTGGCGAGC
>CAYMRG010000665.1:0-3097 GCA_964392555.1 uncultured candidatus Brocadiaceae bacterium | reverse complement strand
CGCCGCGCGCCTGCGGCGCGCCGCTTCGGTTCTGAAGCCGCGTCGCGGGCGGCGCCGCGGCGTGAGCGTCTCGCGGGCTCTCACCCGCCGGCGCGCTGCTCGTCGCGCTCGGCGAGCTCGCGGTTGCGCTGCTGGCGCGCTTCCATGCCCGCCTCGGCGTCGCGCTGGGCCTGCTCGAGACGAACCTCGGCGACCTTGACGTCTGCTTCCTCGGCGCGCACCGCGCGCTCGAAGTCGGCGACGACGACCTTCTGCGCGTCCTTGCGCTCGGTCGCGGCGACCGCCTCGGCGGCGGCGAGATCGACCTTGGCGAGCGCCAGGTCGCACTTCTGCTGAGCGACCTCGACCTTGTGCTCGGCGACGTCGATGTCGAGCTTGCGCGCCAGCACCTCGGCTTCGGCGTCGCGGACGGCCTGACGCCGGGCGCGCACGTCCTCGGCGCCCTTGCCCGACGCATCGACCTCGGCGGCGACCCGCGCGCGATCGAACTCGGCCTTCGCGACAGTCAGCGATTCGTCGGCGACTGCGAGCTTGCCCTTGGCGTCGCTGACCTCGCGCTGGGCGGTCAGCAGCTCCTGGTGCATCGCGTCGTGCGCGTGTTGCGCGTCGGCGACCTTGGCCCGGTTCGACGTCGACGCGTACTGCAGCAGCGTCTCGTCGACGCGCGTGCCGAGCGGGCCGTGGGCCGAGGTCGTGTGGCAGCCGCCGAACAGCAGCGAGCCGGCGAGGATGGGGACGAACAGGAACTTCTTGGCGGTGAGGTGCATGGTGTGCTCCATGGGGATGGTGGATGGTCGCTTGGTGGTTGCGCGCCATGGGCAACCGCCGTGCCGCGTCGAGACGGCGGGCGAGGCCGCATTCCTCACCACCCGCCGGGTCCGAGTGCGTCGATTTCGTCGTCCGGCAAGGAGGGCGACCGAAGCGCGCGGAGGCGGGGCCTTGGCCCCGTCGAGCACGCTGAGGGAAGCCCGACGCAGCGGGACGGCGAAAGCGGCACACTCGCTCGTGGTGGTGGTGAACAGTCCGGGCTAACCGTCCCCGCTGCGCGGACCGCGCGCGCCGTTTGTAGAAGTGCCGTCGCCGAGTCCCTTGCCGGTGAGCAGATCTTCGTCGGCCGAACGCCGGCGGTCGCGGCGAACCTGTTGCTCGATCGCGTCGTCCGGCACGACCTCGGCCGTGCTCGCGGCGGCGCGCAGGGTCGCGGTCGACTCCGCCTTCGTCGGCGGCGCCGCGGGGCGCAAGGCGAGGGACCGACGCACGGTCACCTCGCGTCGATGCGTTCCAGGCACAACCGGTCGTCCTGCGCGACCAGGGCGACCCGCACGTCCTGGCCGGAGCGCAGGTCCTCGAGGCGCCGCTTGGTACCGGCGATCGTGATCGGTGTAGCGCGCGGCACGGTCAGCGTCAGCGCGTCGTTGCCGACGGTCAGATCGATCTCGCCCTGCAGCGGATCGACGACGACCACCGCGGCATCGAAGGTGACCTCGCCTGCTGCCTGCTCGGAGGTCTTGCCGCTGATCGCCCGCTGCGCGCGATCGGTCAACTGGCCGATGCGCGTCGCAGCCGAGCGGGCATCCTGGGTGAGCTGGTCACGATCGACGACGAAGTCGTGCCGCGTCGCACCGCCTGCGGCAACCAGGTCGTACCAGGCGCGGACCCAGCCGATCGCCGCGAGCACGAGGGTCAGGACGCAAAGGAAACCGAACAGGCGCATGGGCGGAGGTGGGGAGGTTGCAGAAAAGCGCGCGCGCCGCGCCGGAGGTCCGGAAGTCATGGGGCCTGGTGCAAGGCGTCAGCTTCGCGACGCGCGCGCACCCTCCGGCAAGCAACCGGTGTGCCGCCGACCGCGCGCCGCGGTCCGGGCTTTGCTCCCGCCGGCCATGCTTCGCCTCCGCACGCTCTGGCTGCGCGTCAACGCCAGCTATTGGTTCTTCCCGAGCCTGCTGTCACTCGCCGCCCTGTTGCTCGCCGCGCTCGCCGTCGCCGTGGATCGGGCCGGCCTCGCCGATCCGTGGCTGGCGGCGATCGGCCTGCCGCTGGTCACGGCCGAGGGCGCGCGGACCTCGCTCGGCGTGATCGCCGGCGCGATGGTCGGAGTCACCGCGACGGTGTTCTCGGTGACGCTGGCCGCGGTCGCCTATGCATCCGGCGCCTACGGGCCGCGGCTGTTGACGAACTTCCTGCGCGACCGCGGCAACCAGCTCGCGCTCGGCGTGTTCGTCGCCGTGTTCGTACTGGCGCTGGTCGTGTTGCAGACCGTGCGCAGCCCGGTCGAAGGGGATCCCGGCACCGGCTTCGTGCCGCAGGTCGCGCTGCTGCTGACGACGGCGCACAAGGTGCTGGTGTTCTTCCTGCACCACGTGCCCGCGAGCATCCGCATCGACGCGGTGCTGGCCGGCATCGGCTGGCAATTGCTGCGGTCGATCGAGGCGCGCTACCCGCACAAGGGCGGCGCGCGGGAACCCGGACCGCGCGATGCGGGCCTGCCGGTCGCGGCAGCAGGGCCGGGCTACGTCGAGATCGTCGACCATGCGGCGCTGGAACGGCTCGCCGAACGGCGTGACGTGCGGCTCGCCCTGTGCGTGCGCGCCGGCGACTTCGTGCATCGTGAGCTGCCGCTCGCCGAGGTGCTCGATGGTGCGGTCGATGAAGAACTCGCCGCCGGCGTGCGGGCGGCGTTCGCGCTCGGCGAATCGAGAACCCCGGCCCAGGATCTCGAGTACCCGATCGACGAGCTGGTCGAGATCGCGCTGCGCGCGCTGTCACCTGGTGTCAACGATCCGTTCACGGCCGTCACCGCGCTGCACTGGCTCGGCGCGGCGACCGCCAGCCTGGCGGCGCGCGATCTCGACGCCGGGCCGTCGGGGCGGATGCGCACGACGTCGCGCGTCATCCCGCTCGGTGACGACTTCGCGCACTTCGTGCGGCGCGGCTTCGGCAGCATCCGCGCCGCGGCGGCGGCGAACACGATCGCGGGCGCGGTGTTCCTCGAGGCGATCGCCGGGGCCGCGGCCCGCGCGTTCGGCGAACGGCGCCGGCTGCGGTTGGCCGAGGTGGCCGCGTTCGCCGCCCAGGCCGAGGGCGCGCTGACCGGCCC
>CAYMRG010000664.1:0-3101 GCA_964392555.1 uncultured candidatus Brocadiaceae bacterium | reverse complement strand
CGTCCGACGACAGCAGCGGCAGCAGGCAGGCCACCACGCCGGCGGCGAACGCCGGCATCGCCAGCTTGCGCAGCCACCGCATCGGCACCACCGCGCAGAAGAGGAACGCCACCAGGCCGAACAGCAGCTTCGCGCCTTGCTGCCGCATCACCTGCAGCGGTCCGACGTCGACCTGCGAGCCGCGCACCGACACCGCCATCACCAGCCCGAGGCAGCACAGCGCGACCGTGACCAGCATCAGCCAGTCCAGTTCGCGGACGTGCCGGGCACCCGGCGCATCGGCCGCGTTCGCGTGAACTTCGTCGATCGCCTTCGCCATCAGCGCACCTTGAACAGCGCGAGGCTGCACAGCGCGAGCAGCGCCGACACGACCCACGTGCGCACGACGACGCGGGTCTCGGGCATGCCGCCGAACTGGAAGTGATGGTGCAGCGGCGCGCAGCGGAACACGCGCTTGCCGCGCAGCTTGAACGACGCCACCTGCAGGATCACCGACAGCGCCTCGACGACGAAGACGCCGCCGACGAAGAGCAGCACCAATTCGGTGCGACTGACCAGCGCGGCATAACCGAGCGCGCCACCGAGGCCGAGGCTGCCGACGTCGCCCATGAAGACCAGGGCCGGCGCCGCGTTGAACCACAGGAAGCCGAGCGCGCCGCCGAGCAGCGCCGCCATCAGCACGGTCATCTCGCCGGCACCCGCGACGTGCTCGACCAGCAGGTACTGCGACCAGTCGACGCGGCCGACCGCGTAGGCGATCACCGCGTAGGCGATCGCCGCGGTGGCGATGCAGCCGGTGGCGAGACCGTCGAGCCCGTCGGTCAGGTTGACCGCGTTCGCCGAGCCGGTCAGCACGCACAGCGCGAGGACCAGGAACGGCACGCCGAACCAGACCGTCAGGTCGACCGTGAAGTCCTTGGCGAACGGCACGTAGAGGTGCGGCCCGCCGACCGCTTCCTGCAGCCCGCCAGGGCCGAGCAGCCACAGGCCGACGCCGATCGCCAGGATCGACAGCGCCCCCTGCTTCTCGCGCTTGCTGATGCCGCGCTTCTTCGGATTGTGCAGCTTGACCCAGTCGTCCCAGAAGCCGACCGCGGCGAACCCGCCGACCAGCACGATCGCCGGCAGCGAGAAGCGGTTGGGCCCGTCGAACCGCAACCACAGCGCGGCCGCCGTCAGGATCGCGCCGATCACGAACAGGCCGCCCATGGTCGGCGTGCCGCGCTTGTGCGCGTGCATCGCCTCGAGCTGCTTCGAGCCAGTGCCGTCGATGCGTTCGCCGATGCCGAGGTTGCCGAGCCAGCGGATCACCGCCGGGCCGAGCACGATCGCCAGCAGGAAGGCCGTCACCGCCGCACCCGCCGCCCGGAAGGAGATGTAGCCGAACAGCCGGCACAGGTCCGCCGAGAACAGCCAGGGTGCGAGCCAGTGGATCATCGCGCCTGCTCCGCGGCAGCCGGGTCGGCGTCGGGGCCGAGCGCGACCAGCAGGCGATCGACGAGCCGATCGAGCGCGACCCGACGCGACGCCTTGCACAGCACGCGGTCGCCTTCGCGCAGCTCGCCGGTCAGCGCGGCGAACGCGGCGTCGATGTCGGGCACCAGCAGGACGCGGTTGGCGGTCATGCCGGCGGCGATCGCCCCGTCGGCGATCGGCCGGGCGCCGTCGCCGAGGCAGACCAGCAGGTCCTGGCGGGTGCGGACGATCTCGGCGCCGAGTTCGCGATGCAACGCCTCGCCGGCCGCGCCGAGCTCGAGCATCTCGCCGAACACGGCGATCCGGCGGCCCGGCCCGCTGAGCCCGGCCATCGCCTGCAGCGCGACGCGCGCCGACTGCGGGTTCATGTTGTAGGTGTCGTCGAAGATCGTCACGCCGGCCCGGCACTTGGGCTCGAGGCGGCGCGCCGCCGACGGCACGCTGGCCAGCGCCTGCAGCACGTCCTCCTCGGCGACGCCGAGGTGGGTCGCGGCGGCGATCACGGCCAGCGCGTTGTAGACGTTGTGCGTGCCGAGCCGCGGCAGCGTGACCGGCCGTTCGCCGCGCAGCCGGAACGTCGTGCCGAGCGCGTGGAAGCGCACGTCGGTGGCGAACCAGTCGACCGCGCGCGAGACGCTCGTGAACTGCACGGTGGCCCGCGTGCCCTCGGCCATCGCGCGGCAGGCCGCGTCGTCGCCGTTGAGGATGCACAGGCCGTCCTCGGGCAGGCCCTGCGGCAGCGCGGCCTTCTCGCGCGCGACGCCGGCGACCGAGCCGAGCCCTTCGAGGTGGGCCGGCGCGACGCAGGTGACGATGCCGATGTCTGGCCGCGCGACGCCGGTCAGCTGCGCGATCTCGCCGGGCGCGTTGGTGCCGATCTCGACGACCGCGGCGCGCGTGTCCGGCGTGATCGCGAACAGCGTCAGCGGCACGCCGATCTGGTTGTTGTACGAACCCGGCGAACGCACCGTCGGCATCGACCGCGCGAGCACCGCGCCGAGCCATTCCTTGGTCGAGGTCTTGCCGCACGAGCCGGTGATGCCGACGACCTTGGCGCGATGGCGCCGCCGGTGTTCGCCGGCGAGGTCGAGCAGCGCCTTGCCGGTGTCGGCGACGCGGACCACGTACGGTGCGCGATCGCCGGTCGCGAGCTGGCGCAGGGCGACCTGCAGCGCCGGCAACTCGGCCAGCGGACGATCGACCAGCAGGCCGACCGCCCCCGCCCGCAGCGCCGCGGCGAGGTGGTCATGGCCGTCGTGATTGCTGCCGCGCAGGGCGACGAACAGCCGCCCGCTGCAGTCGCCGCGGGTGTCGGTGACGATCGTCGCCGCGGCCTCGCCGCGCTGCACGATCTCGCCGCCGGCGGCGCGCGCGACCGCGGCCGCCGTCAGCCAGGAACCGCGCGGGGCGCGCGTGCGGCGCGCGGCGCCGGTCGGCCGATCGCTCGCCGAACCTTCGCCCGCCGCACCGCGGTCGCCCTGCGCGCGCGACTTCATCGGTGCAACCATCCGGCCTCCCTGGCCGCAAGGGCCCTCGCTGCTTCGTGGCGGTCGTCGAACGGCACCACGCAGTCCTTGAACACCTGGTAGGTCTCGTGACCCTTGCCGGCGATCAGCACGGTGTCG
>CAYMRG010000663.1:0-3104 GCA_964392555.1 uncultured candidatus Brocadiaceae bacterium | reverse complement strand
TAGATCAGGCGTCGAGCGAAACGATGCCTTCGTGCGCGATCGACAGCAGCACGCATGGCCCGGCGCCCGCGAGGGCGACCGGGCCGTGGCACGTACCGGCCGCGTAGTGGACGCGCTGGCCCCGGCGGTGTTCGCCGAACTCGTCGCGGTAGCCGCCTTGCAGCACCATGACCTCTTCGATGCCGGTGTGTCGGTGTGCCGGGTAGCCGCAGCCGGGGTCCATGCGGATCAGCGCCACGACGCGGCCCGAGCGGCGGTCGCTGCTGTAGAAGTGGATGCCGACGCCCGCGTGGCGCGTCGCGCGCCAGGGGATCGCTGCGCCATCGAAGCCGGGGGCCATGCGCGGCACTGTAGCCGCTCGCGCACGCGATCCGGTATCGTGCACGCCAATGGCCGCCGAACCCGTCGAGACCTGGTCGATCGCGATCGAGAAGGACTACCTCAAGTTCAGCGCCGCGCACTTCCTGATCTTCCCCGACGGCAGCGCCGAACGGCTGCACGGCCACAACTACAAGGTCTACGTCGAACTGCACACGGCGCTCGACCGGCACGGGCTCGTCGTCAACTTCAAGGAGATCAAGCCGCTGGTGCGCGCACTCTGCGACGAGCTCGACGAGCACGTGCTGATCCCCGGCAGGCACCCGGTGCTGACGACCGCCGAACTGCCCGACGGCAACCTCGAGATCCGTTACCGTGAACGCCGCTACGCGATCCCGCGCGACGAGGTGATCGTGCTGCCGATCGGCAACAGCAGCGCCGAGAACCTTGCCGCCTGGTTCGGTCGCACGCTGCGCGAGCGCATGCGCAGGGTCTGGCCGGAGCTCGCCGTCAGCGAGCTGTCGATCGGCGTCGAGGAGACGCCCGGGCAGCGCGGCATCTGGACGCTGCGCGAATGAGGCCGATCAGCTGCGCGCGGCGCGCGGCAGGATGAACAGCATCTTGCGCGGGAAGCCCATCTTCAGGCGGCGCGACTCGTCGACGAAGCCCGAGTAGGAACGCGCCTCGCTGCGCGACTTCGGCACGCGCGTCACCTTGCCGCTGTCGGTGCCGACCGGCGCCATCGTCACCTCGACCTCGGACGACGGGAACTCGACCTTCATCACGAGCGGGTTGTGGCCGTCGACGTTGACGAACTGGTTCTTCTCGGCGGCGCCGACCCAGTCGTCGTTGACGACGACCAGGCAGGTCAGCGGGCGTTCGCCGACGTCGATCGCGTCGAACTCGAATTCGCGCGTCGGGATGGAGCCGCAGGCGGCGGCGGCGAGGGCGAGCAACGGAGCGCAGAGGCGCAGGGAGCGGGTCATGGTCTTCGTCCTCGACGGTTCAGCGGGGGCGCAGGGTCAGGCGGACTTCGGTGTTGGTCGCCATCATGTTCTTCATCTTCTGCAGCGTGAAGCGCTCCAGTTCCGGCTGGTAGTCGGGATGGGTTGCCTGGACGAAGATCTCGTCGCACTGGCTGAAGTCGAAGGTCTGCGGGCGGCTGCTGCCCTGGCCGACGCGCTCGCCGTTGATGTAGACCGAGGCGTCCGGTGGATTCACCGAGACGACTCGCACGAACGAGGAGGAGCTGCACGCGGTCAGCGCGAGCGGGACGGCGAACAGGACTGAGCGGAGGCGCGTCATGGTTCGGGTTGGGGAACGGCCGGGGTGCCGCGCGGCTGAGGATAGGCGCGTTGCTTCGTGAATCCACCCGCTTGGTGCCGGGTGCGCGGCCTGCGCCGCCCGCTTCCTTGCCGGACGACGAAGTCGACGCACCGTGCTGCGGGGCACGGTGAGACTTGTGGGTCGCCCGGCGGTTGGTGAGACGTGCGGGCTATGCTGGCGGCCGATGTCCGACTCGCTGGACCTGAAGCACTTCGTGCCGTCGCTGGTGCCCCCCGAGGGGCTCGGCATCCTGGTCCTGTTCCGGCTGATCGAGGAGTCCGTTCCGGACTTCTTCCGGCCGGACCGGACCGTGCTCGTCTCCCGGGCACCGGGGCGGCTCGACGTGATGGGCGGGCTCGCCGACTACGCGGGCTCGCTGGTGCTGCAGCTGCCGACCGCGGAAGCCGCCGCCGTCGCGGTCCAGGCGCGCGACGACGACCTCGTGCGGCTGTGGTCGCCGAGTCGCGGCGGCGCGCGCAGCGAACTGCTGTCGGTGCGCCTCGCCGACCTCGGCCTGCCCGATGCGCCGCTGCCCTTCGACCAGGCGCGCGCGTTCCTGCTCGCCGCGCCGCCGGATCGCTGGGCCGCACGCGTGCTCGGCGCGTTCCTGGTGCTCGCGGTCGGCCACGGCGTGCGCCCGCAGCACGGCTGCGAACTGCTGCTGCACAGCGATGTGCCGCCGGGGCGCGGTGCCGGCGCGTCGGGGGCGGTCGAGGTTGCGGTGCTGCACGCTTTGTCGGCGCTCTACCGCGTCGGCCTCGGCGGCCTCGAACTCGCCACCGCGGCTGCGGCCGTCGAACGGGAATTCGGCGGCGAGCTGCCCGGCGTCACCGACCAGGTCACCGCGGCGCTGGGTGAGGCCGACGAGCTGCTGGCGCTGCGGCTGCAGCCCGGCCAGATCGTCGACGGCATCCCGGTGCCGCAGGAACTCGAGTTCGTCGGCCTCGACAGCGGCGTGCGCGCGGCCGACGACCGGATCGCGCGCGAGTTCCGCGCCGGCGCGTTCGCCGGTGCGCGCATGCTCGCCGACCTGCGGGGCCTGCCGGTCCGGCGCACCGGCGACCTCGTCACCGCCGACGATCCCGAATGGGGCGGGCGGCTGGCCGGTTGTCCCGCCGCGACGTTCCGCGAGCGCTTCCAGCCGGCGCTGCCCGAATGGCTGCGCGGCGCCGAGTTCACGCGCCGGTTCGGCGGCCACGCCGATCCGAGCGCGCCGATCGAGCCCGAGGCGACCTACAAGGTGCGCGCCGCCACGGCGCACGCGATCGAGGAGAACGCGCGCGTCGAGCGCTTCGCGGCGCTGCTGCGCGGGCCGATCGACGCCGCGGTGCGCGCCCAGCTCGGCGCGCTGATGGCCGCGTCGCACGCCGCGTACACGGCGGCCGGTCTGGCCAGCGAGGCGACCGACCTGCTGGTGCGCGAGGCCGAGCAGCGCCGCGCGTCGGGTGCCCCGCTGGTCG
>CAYMRG010000662.1:0-3114 GCA_964392555.1 uncultured candidatus Brocadiaceae bacterium | reverse complement strand
CGACGTCAGGTAGGGTGCCGTGCCGCGGGCGACGGCCGCGTAGTCGCCGTCCTTGCTCTTGCCGCCGCCGATCCAGTGGATCGCCCCGGTGATCGCGCGCAGCGCGACCCGCGTCGAGTCGATCTCGGTCGAAACACCGTTGTCGTAGATGCGGATGCCGCCCGACACGGCCAGCAGCTGCAGGCGGAACGGCAGCGGCGACGCCTGGGCCATCGCCACGCCGATCGGGTGCGCCGCCGCGCCGAGCAGGCGCGCGGCCAGGCCGGCGGCGAGCACGTTCTCGACTTGGAACTCGCCGAGGAGGCGCAGGGCGCCGGCGTGCACGATCGGTTCGGCGGGTGCCGCGGTCGGGCGCAGCGCGAGGAACCCGTCGCGGACGCCGGCGCTGCGCGGCGCGGGCGGTTCGCTCGCGAACACGAACCGCTGCGCCAGCGGCACCGCGTAGGCGGCGGCCACCGGGTCGTCGGCGGCGTGCACGACGAACTCGCTGGCGATCGCAGCCAGCCGACCCTTGGCCGCATGGTAGGCGGCCAGCGTGCCGTGGCGGTCGACATGGTCCTTGAGCACGCGGGTGAAGACGGCGCCGTGGACGCGGCGGGCGGCGGCGAGCCGTTCGAGCTGGAAGCTCGAGATCTCCAGCACGGCGGTCTGGTCGGTCCGCCACCGCGCTTCGTCGGCCAGCAGGCTGTTGCCGATGTTGCCGCCGAGCAGCGCGTCGAACCCCGCGCGCGCCAGGGCGCGGTGCAGCAGCGTCGACGTCGTCGACTTGCCGTTGGTGCCGGTGACGGCGACGACGCGGCCGGGGTAGGCGGCGAGGAACAGGTCGGCTTCCTGCGTGATCGCGAGGCCGCGCGCGCGCGCGGCGACCAGCAGCGGATGGTGGTCGGGAACGGCCGGGTTCGCGACCAGCACGTCGACGTCGGCGAGCAGGGCTTCGTCTTCGCGGCCGAGCTGCCAGTCGACGTCGTCGAGATCCGCCATCGCCTGGCGGATCGCCTGCAGGTCGTCGCCGGCGCTGCGGTCGGCGACGCGCATGCGGCAGCCGCGTCGGGCCAGGAAGCGCAGCGCTTCCCGGCCGCCACCGAACCGACCGAGGCCGTGCACCAGCACGCGCGTGCCCGGCGGCGGGACGTCGTTCGCGCCCGATCGGGTCGAGCCCGCTGCGGTCGGCTCCGTCATCGGCTCGCCCGCGCTTGCAGCGCGCGCTCGGTGAACTCGACCAGCGGTGGCTGCGCGCCGGTCGCGATCCGCGCCGACGGCGGGGCCGGGTCGACCGTGACCGCCACGGTCGCATCGTCGGTGCCGCCGAACGTGCGCCGGGCGACCTCGACGACCAGGTCGAACGGGAACAGCCACGGCGATGCCGGCGGCGTCACCTCGACCGTGTGGCTGGTCGGCAGATGGTCCCAGTCCGGGCGCGAGCCGAGATCGGCGGGCTGCGCGTCGATGCGCGTGGTGCCGTAGTAGCGGAACGGCAGCACGCTGGCGGTCGTCGACAGGCCGTCGACGAAGCAGCGGTTGCCGGTTGGGTTGTCGAGTCGCAGGCTCGGCGCGCTGCCGCGCCGGGCGGCGGGATCCGCCGAGACACAGCCCGTCAGCAGAGCGCCGGCCAACAGCGCCATGGCGCCAGCCGCCAGCGACCAGCCGCCAGCCGCCAGCGACCTGCCGCCAGCCGCCAGCGCCCTGCCGCCAGCCGCCAGCGCCCTGCCGCCGACCGCGAGCCGCACGACTCGACCGGCCCGTCGGGAGTGCGGGATCGGCCCGGGGGACGCGCAGAGGTGGGTCGCGCGACCGCTGGTGAGTGCGACCAAGGGGAGTTCCGTTCGGCGTGGAACTGGCGGAGAGGGGGGGATTCGAACCCCCGGTACCGTTTCCGGTACACTGCCTTAGCAAGGCAGCGCAATCGGCCACTCTGCCACCTCTCCGCGAGGTGGCCGGCCACTAAAGCCTGCGCTGTCGACCAGCGCAACCAGGATCTTCGGATTGAGCGCCCGTGGCGCCTGCCAGGCGGGGCGGCCACCGGGTTCAGAAGTCGACGTCGTTCTTGCTGACGAGCAGGGCGATCTCGCGAACCCCGTCGAGGCGGGTCAGCGCGGCCGTGAGCTGCTGGGCCGAGGTCGCGCGCGCCAGGGTGACGTCGTAGGTCAACCGCAGGCTGCGGCCGTCGCCCGACGGTTCGACGTGCAGCAGGTTCGTCCGCCGCGCCAGCTCGGCGAGGGTCTGCAGGTAGGTGGCGCTGTCCTTCGCCTGGTCGAATGTGAAGCGCAGCAGGAACTCGCTGCGGTGCAGTGCGCCGAAGTTGGTCGCGTGCAAGGCGAGCGCCAGCAGCGTCAGCACCCCCGTGCCGATCGCCGCGAGCTGCCAGTAGCCGATGCCGGCGGCCATGCCGAGGGCCAGCGAGGCGAACACGAACGCGGTGTCGCGCGTGTCCTTGACGACCGTGCGGAAGCGGATGATCGATAGCGCGCCGACCAGGGTGAACGCGGTCGCCAGGCTGCTGCCGACGGTCATCATCACCAGGGCGACGATCACCGCGACGAACACGATCGTCTGGGTGAACGACTGCGAGTAGGACAGGCTCTTGTGGGTCGCGCGGTAGACGATCGCGAGCACCACGCCGAGCGCGAGCGCGATGCCGGTGCGCAGGCTCACCTCGAGCATGCCGAGCTGCGGCAAGGTCTCGGTCAGGGCGGGCAGGCCCTGGGGCGACGGGCGAAGGGCGGTGATCGGCATGGTGGAGCTGGTTCAGGCGCGCAGCCACGGCCACGCGCAGTGATCGGGATCGAGGTGCGCCGCACGCGGGGCGGCCGGGAGGCCGAGGTGTTCGCAGGCGGTGCAGATCTTGGAGAGCGAGACGCGACGCAGCTGCCAGGTCTGCAGGAGGCGCACGAACCACGCCGGGACGTGGCGGCGGAACTTGACCTCCATCACGGTGTAGCCGCGCAGCAGCGGCACCGGCCGCGCGGGTGTCGGGAACAGCGTCGCGGTCGCCGTCGCCGCGAGATCGCTGTCGAAGGTCAGCCGGAAGTCCGGGTCCGACCTGCCGACGTACGGGCGGCGCATGTAGTCGACCAGCGCGATCGGCCGCAGGTTGCGCCGGAACACCTGGCACGC
>CAYMRG010000661.1:0-3133 GCA_964392555.1 uncultured candidatus Brocadiaceae bacterium | reverse complement strand
GTAGTCGGAGGTCGTCGGCGGGTGGCAGATCGCGGCGCCGGCCGCGCGGGCGCGGGCGCAGTGGGCCTCGACGTCGTCGACGTGCACGCAAAGGTTCGCGGTGAAGCGTCCGCCGAGGGCGCGCGGGCTCGCGACGTGCCCACGCCACGCCTCGTGCTCCTTGGCGGGGCTCACGTCGGTGCCGGCGACCATGATCAGGCCCTCGCCGAACTCGAGTTCGCTGTGCTCGACGCGGCCGTTCAGGCCTTCGACCAGCAGGCGGACCGAGAAGCCGAACGCGCGGCACAGCCAGTCGATCGCGGCGCGGGGATCCTCGTAGAAGATCGCGGCGGAGATCCGCGGCCAGTCGGGGGGAGTCGGCTTCATGCCGCAGATGGTTAACGAAAGCGTGAACTATTGCAAGCCCCTCCGCACGCCTCGCGCTACGCCTCGAGCAGCATCTTCATCAGGTTCGGCATGCCGTGGCCCTGGTGGTAACGGTCGCGACCGAGGTCGGTGCAGGTGCGCAGCAGCAGCGCCTTCAGCTCGTCGGGTCGGCCGAGGAACTCGCGCCGCGCCGACAGGAACGCGGCGAGCAGGCCCGACACGTGAGGCGCCGCCATGCTGGTGCCGCTGTCGACGCGGTAGAGGCCGTGGCGGTGGTTCTGGTTGCACGACAGGATGCGCTCGCCGGGCGCGACGACGTCTGGCTTGAGGCGGCCGTCGGCGGTCGGGCCGCGCGATGAGAACGGCGAGATGCCGTAGAGGTGCGGCTTGTCGGCGTTGACCGAGCCGACCGCGATGCAGTCCTCGAGGTTCGCCGGATCGCCGATCGACATCGGGCTGTTCAGCTCGATCTCGCCGTCGCTGGTCTCGACGTCGACCTTGCCCTCGTTGCCGCTGGCGACGACGACCACCACGCCGCTGCGCCACAGCCGGCGCAGCTCGGCGCAGATCGGCGAGAAGCCGCAGCCGTAGACCGTCGAATCGAAGGGCCCGCCGAGGCTGAGGTTGAGCCCGTGGATCTGCATCGAGACGCTGTTCTCGTTGCGCTGCGCGATGTGGTCGAGCGCCTTGATGATCCACGCGTCCTCGCCCGAGCCCTGGTCGTCGAGCACCTTGTAGACGTGGAGCTGGGCCCGCGGCGCGATGCCGGCGAGCCGCGGTTCGTGGTCGTCGGGCGAAGCGCCGGCGAGGATGCCGGCGACGTGCGTGCCGTGGCCGTCGCGGTCCTTGGCCTTGTCGAGGCGCTTGGGCGCGCCGCGCTGCGTGCAGTCCCAGACGTCGACGAGGTTGCCGTTGGCGGCGAAGTGCGGGTGGTCGGCCTGCACGCCGGTGTCGAGGATCGCCCAGGCGACGCCCTGGCCGAGCGCGCCGTAGCTCGAGCGCGCCGCGTCGGCCTGCACGACCTGCGCCGAGCGGTTCAGCAGCTTCGACTTGATCGTGCTCTTCCAGATCTTGTAGACGTGCAGGTCGCGGTGGTTCTGGGTGACGTCGAGCACTTCGTGGGGCGTCAGGCGCGCGGCGACGAACCGGCGCAACGGGTCGATGCGCGCGGCTTCGACCGCGGCCGCGCCGCTGCGCGCGTGGACGGTGCGTTCGAGCGCGGTCGCGGTCGCCGCGACCCGATCGGCGAGCGTCGCCTTGCCGCTGGCCGCCTCGCGCTTCGCCAGTTCCGTCTTGCTCTCGCCGAGCGCCGGGTAGCCCGGCTGCAGGATCTCGATCAGCACGGGCTGGCGTTCGCTCGGCGCGGCGCCGAGCCCCGCGGCGACGTCGCGCGCGACCAGGAAGCGGTTCAGCGCGTCGACGTGCAGGTCGCTGGTGACCTCGCGGCGCACCGTCGGGTCGCTGAGGTAGCCGAGCGACGAATGCGGGTTGCCGCCCGGCGTGCGCTCGTTCATGACCAGGCGGTCGCGGATGAAGTGGCGTGGCGCGAAGTCGTTGCCGAGGCCCTTGTCGAGTGCGACCGGGTCGAGCGGATCGGCGAAGTTGAGCCACTGGCCGACGCCTTCGGGCACCACCAGGTCGCAGTCGAGGAAGTCCTGGACCTCCTGGATGCCGAGCGGCGAACCGAGCGTGACGAAGCGCCGCACGTAGACCGGCTTGCCGGCCTTGGCGCGCGCGGCCAGCACCTCGAGCGCGATCACGGTGCCCTGGCTGTGCGCGACCAGCGTCACCGGCTCGTCGCCGTCGTCGGGCAGTTCGCGCTGCAGCCGCGCCTGGATCTTCGCCCGCAGGCCGGGCGTGAAGAAGTAGGCCGCGGTGTCGGCGATGAACGCCTTGAGGAAGGCGCGTGCCAGCGGCCGGCGCAGGAACTTCGGCAGCGGCAGCACGCGCTTGCCCGGACCGACCTCGGCGCGCCATTGCAGCTGCCGCAGCAGACCGGCGGTCAGCTCGGCGACCGCCGGGTCGTCGAGGTCGAGGTCGCGCGCGGCGAGCGCATCGCCGAGGTCGAGGCGGGCCGGATCGTCGTCGCCGACGGCCGACCGGGCGCGGCGGCTCGCCGGGCGCACGCGCTGCGCCGCCTTCGCCGTCGGCATCGGCGGATGCAGGATGTCGGCCCAGTAGGCCATCCGGCTCTCGCCGACCGGTGAGCTGGCCGGCAGGTGCTGCCCGAACAGGGCGAGATCCCACAGGTCCTTCAGCTCGGGCGCGGGCTCCTGACGGCCGATGCCATGGATGTAGACGAGACGACCGCGGCCGCGACCTGCAGTGGCCGCCGCCGCACGGGTGGACTTCCTCCGGGCTGCCATGCCAACATGGTCCCCATCGCCGGTGCGGCCGCAACCAAATGCTTGGCGGCGGGCCGCTCCGGGGAACCGCGAATGCCAAATCTTGTCCGCGCCGCCGCGTAGCGCGCGACTCGCCACTCCTGGTCCCGCCTCTCCCGATGACCGAATCCCAGCCCGAGCCCGCCATCGCCCCCGCGCGCGCCGCCGACTGGGAAGCGTTCTACCGGGACTACCGCAAGCCCGGCTACGTGCCCGGGTTCGAGATCACCTCGAAGCTCGGTGGCGGCATGTTCGGCCTGGTCTTCCGCGCCAAGAAGCAGTCGATCGGCAAGGACTACGCGATCAAGTTCCTGCAGGTCGACGACGGCGAGGTCCGCCGCGCCGTGCTCGCCGAGCTCGACCAGGTGAAGTACTTCGCCCAG
>CAYMRG010000660.1:0-3134 GCA_964392555.1 uncultured candidatus Brocadiaceae bacterium | reverse complement strand
CGCCCCGCCGAGCACGCTTCGGGGAAGCCCGACGCCGCAGGGCGGCGAAAGCGGCACGCTCGGCGAGCGCGCCGATTACGTCGTCCAGCAAGGAGGGCGACCCGAAGCGCGCGCAGGCGGGGCCTGCGCCCCGCCGAGCACGCTTCGGGGAAGCCCGACGCCGCAGGACGGCGAAAGCGGCGCGCTCGGGTTAGAAGGCGGCCCAGCCGGGTACGCGCGGATACGGGATCGCGTCGCGGATGTTGGCGAGGCCGCAGATGTAGACCAGCAGGCGCTCGAAGCCGAGGCCGAAGCCGGCGTGCGGCACCGTGCCGTAGCGGCGCAGGTCGCGGTACCAGCCGTAGTGTTCGGGCACGAGGCCCATCTTCTTCATGCGCGCGTCGAGCACGTCGAGGCGCTCCTCGCGCTGGCTGCCGCCGATGATCTCGCCGATGCCGGGCGCGAGGATGTCCATCGCCGCGACCGTGCGGCCGTCGGCGTTGCTGCGCATGTAGAACGCCTTGATCGCCTCGGGGTAGTTCATGACCACGACCGGGCGGCCGACGTGCTCCTCGCACAGGTAGCGCTCGTGCTCGGTCTGCAGGTCGATCCCCCACGTCGGCGCGTAGTCGAACTTCTTCTTCGCCTTCTGCAGGATGTCGATCGCGGCCGTGTAGTCGAGCCGCTCGAACGACGCGGCGAGGAAGTTCTCGAGCCGCGCGACGACGCCCTTCTGGATGCGTTCGTCGCAGAACCGCAGATCGTCGCCGCGCACCTCGAGCACGCGCCGGAACACGTGCTTGAGGAAGCGCTCGGCGAGGTCGGCGTCGGCCGTGAGGTCGGCGAACGCGATCTCCGGCTCGACCATCCAGAACTCGGCGAGGTGGCGCGTCGTGTTGCTGTTCTCGGCGCGGAACGTCGGCCCGAACGTGTAGACCTTCGACAGCGCGAGGCAGTAGGCCTCGACGTTGAGCTGGCCCGAGACGGTCAGGAACGCCTCGCGACCGAAGAAGTCCTTCGACCAGTCGATCGCGCCGGCGGGGTTCTTCGGCAGGTTGTGCACGTCGAGCGTGCTGACGCGGAACATCTGGCCGGCACCTTCGGCGTCGCTGGCGGTGATGATCGGCGTGTTGACCCAGAAGAAGCCCTCCTCGGTGAAGAACTCGTGGATCGCGAACGCCGCGGCGTGGCGGATGCGCGCCACGGCGCCGAACGTGTTGGTGCGCGGCCGCAGGTGCGCCTGTTCGCGCAGGAACTCGAGCGTGTGCTCCTTGGGCTGGATCGGGTAGGTCTCGGGATCGTCGACGAAGCCGAGCACCTCGAGCGCGTCGGCCTGGATCTCGAACGCCTGGCCCTTGCCCTGGCTCTTCACCAGCGTGCCGCGCGCGACCACCGAACAGCCGGCCGTCAGCCGCAGCACCTCGCTCTGGTAGTTGGCGGCGGTGTTGGGCACGACCACCTGCAGCGTGCCCTGGCAGCTGCCGTCGCTGACCTGGACGAACGAGATGCCCGCCTTGCTGTCGCGGCGGGTGCGCACCCAGCCGCGGACTTCGACCTTGCCATCGAGCGGCACGTGGCCACCCAGGATCCGACCGACGCTCGCAGTCTGCATGGCCGGCGACTGTTCCGGCCGGCGTGGCGCCGGTCAAGGGTGAGACGCGCCACCGCGCGCCGCACGCCGGCTACAGCACGATCTCCATCGGCCGCCCGCCGGCGTGCACGATGCGCACCAGCCGGACGCGGTCGCCGAGCATGCCCTCGCGGGTGAACCCGACCTCGGCGAAGAACTCGAGCGCGGGCTGGTTGCCGGCGTCGACGATCGCCACCAGCCGCCACAAGCCCAGGCGGCGGGCCTCCTGCAGCGCGGCGCGGAACATCTTGCGGCCGAGCCCCTGGCGGCGGCACTCCGGCGCCACGACCAAGGTCACCTCGGCGATCCGATCGGGACCGCAGTCGAGGCGGACGAAGCCGACCTGCCGCGCCCCCCGCTCGGCTATGTGCGCGCGGATCCGGGCATCGGCCAGCAGTCGCTGCGGCCAGTCCTGGCGCGCCCGCCCCGCCGGCAGCGACAGCCCCGGACCGACCAGCCACGGTTCGACGGCCCCCGCATCGGCGAGCACGAACGGGCGCAGGCGCAGGGTGCCGAGATCGAGCATGCGGTTGGGTGGCGCGGAAACCGGGGGTTCCGGGCGAGGGCGAGCGAACGCGGCCAGGTGCGCGGCAGGAGATTGCCGCACCCGACGATTCTAGTAGCGCAAACCCTCCGGTAACCACCGGAGTTGCGGCGCCGTCGCGCTTGACCGCTTCGCCCCGACCGATACCATGGTCGGCCGATCCGACGTCCCTCCGGGCCATGCCCGGCGCCGGCGGATCGCAACCGACACCGGTCGACCCAAGCCACGGCATCGCCTGGTCAGTCGGCAAAGTCCCCCTCCGCGAGCGGCCCCGCGCCGGTCCAGGAACCCCGAACCTAGGTTCGGGGAGCGGGGATTCTGCCGCCTGCCGGGCTCCGCCGTTTCTCCATACCGTTTCCGTTCGCAGCAGCATCCGGGCGTGCAGCCCCGCAGGCCATGGCCAACAACGCCGACATCCTCCGCTACATCGACTCCATCGCTCGCGACAAGGAGATCGACAAGGAAGCGCTGATCGTCGCCATCGAGCAGGCGATGGCGCAGGCTTTGGCCAAGAAGTACGGCGTCGACGACGTCGAGATCGCGCTCGACCGTGAGACCGGCGAGTTCGGCTGCAACTACGACGTGTCGATGGAGGAACAGGGCCGCATCTTCGCGATGTCGGTCAAGCAGGCGATCATTTCGCGCGTCCGCGAGGCCGAGCGCGACGTCATCTTCGCCGAGTACGAGCAGAAGCTCGGCGAGATCGTCAGCGGCACGATCCTGCGCTTCGAGGGCGACACCGTGATCGTCAACCTCGGCCGCAACGTCGAGGGCATCCTGCCGCGCGCCGAGAAGGTGCGCACCGAGAACTACAACGTCGGCGAGCGCATCCGCGCGCTGATCTTCGAGGTCAAGAAGGTCGGGCCGCGCGTCAAGGTGATCCTCAGCCGCACCCACCGCGACCTGGTCCGCGCGCTGTTCGAACTCGAGGTGCCGGAGATCGCCGACAGCACGATCACGATCCGCCGCATCGAACGCGAA
>CAYMRG010000659.1:0-3147 GCA_964392555.1 uncultured candidatus Brocadiaceae bacterium | reverse complement strand
AGCTTCGGCGGCTGCGGCTTCAACGGCAGTGGCGGCAGCGTCGCGGTGCCCGGCTACTACACCGGCAATGCCAAGACCCGCCGCGACCACAAGGACGTCGCGACCGACACCGACCCGGGCCGGCCGATGCGCGCGCCCGGCCACCCGCAGGGCTGGTTCGGCGCCGAATTGTTCCTCGACGAACTCGCCGCCAAGGCCGGCATCGACCCGCTCGCGTTCCGCCTCGCCAACGACGGCGAAGCGATCCGCCAGGACCAGTGGCGTCACGGCGCGGACGTGTTCGGCTGGAGCAAGCTGCGGGCGCGCACCAACGAACCCGGCGCGCGGTTCGTGCGCGGCGTCGGCCTCGCCAGCGCGCGCTGGGGCCAGCTCGGCAATCCGGGCCGCCCGGCGCACGGCATCACCTGCCGCATCCACCAGGACGGCACCGTCGAGTCGCGCAGCGGTTCGCAGGACATCGGCCCGGGCCTCAAGACCGTGCTCGCGGTGCTGACCGCCGAGGAACTCGGCATCGCGCCGACGCAGGTCAAGGCGACCACCGGCCACACCAGCGATCCGTCGGGCCCGGCCTCGGGCGGCAGCACGACGACGCCGAGCGTCGCGCCGGCGGTGCGCCATGCGGCGTTCCTCGCGCGGCGCGAGCTCGAGGCGCTGGTCGCCAAGCACCTCGGCGTCGACGCCGCGGCGGTGCGCTGCGGCAACGGCAAGGTCGGCAGCGCCGAGCGCCAGCTCGGCTGGGCCGACGCCTGCAAGCTGATCGGCCCCAACCCGATCGACGTCCGCGGCCAGCGCTTCGCCAACTACGCGGGCGAACCGTTCGCGCGCAACCAGTGCGGCGCGCAGTTCGCCGAGGTCGAGATCGACACCTGGACCGGGCTGGTGCGCTGCACGCGCATGTTCGGCATCCAGGACTGCGGCCTCGTCATCGCGAAGAAGCAGGCCGAGAGCCAGGTGCTCGGCGCGATGATCCAGGGCACCAGCTTCGCGCTGCACGAGCAGCGCATCATGGACGGCCGCAGCGGCCGCATGCTGAACGGCGACTTCCTGCGCTACAAGATCACCGGCACGCAGGACCTGCCCGAGCTGGCGTGCGAACTGCACTCGATCGCGCTCGGCCACACCAACGTCGGCGCCGCCGGTCTCGGCGAACCGCCGTCGTGCGCATCGGCCGCCGCGATCGCCAACGCCGTGTTCCATGCGCTCGGCGCGCCGGTGCGCCATCTGCCGATCACACCCGACAAGGTCCTGGCCGCGCTGGCCGCCAAGGGGAGCAACCGATGAAGCCGTTCACCTACGTGGTGCCGAAGACGCTCGGCGAAGCCTGCGGCGCGGCCGACCAGCCCGACACGGTGCTCAAGGGCGCCGGCATCGACCTGATCGACCGCATGAAGGAGCGACTGCAGACGCCGGCCAACGTCGTCAACCTGCTGCCGCTGCGCGCCGACCTCGCCGGCATCGCGACCAGCGCCGCCGGCGAGCTGCGGCTCGGCGCGATGACCACGTTGGCCGAACTCGAAGCGCACGACGCCCTCGCCGCGCCGGCGCTGGCGGGCCTGCGCGCGGCGGCGGCGAACACCGCGTCGCCGCAGATCCGCAACCGCGCGACGATCGGCGGCAACCTGCTGCAGTTCACGCGCTGCTGGTACGTGCGCAGCGAGGCGTTCGGCTGCCTGCACGGCGGCCGCGGGCCGACCTGCCTCGCGATGACCGGCGAGAACCGCTACCACAGCGTGCTCGGCTGGCACGACTGCGTGCGCGTGCATCCGAGCAACCTGGCGCCGGTGCTGCTGTCGCTCGGCGCCGAATACTCGACGCAGCGCGGTGACCAGGCGAAGCGGCGACCGCTCGCCGAGCTGTTCCCGCGCGAGCCGAAGGCGCAGGTCGCCGAGCACACGCTCGAACGCGGCGAGATCCTGACGGCGCTGCACGTGCCACCGCAGCCGGCCGGCGCGCGCACGGCCTACAGCGAGAGCCGCGAGAAGGCGACGTTCGACTGGGCGACGACCGCGTGCGCGGTGCGCGTCGTGCTCGACGGCGGCACGATCACCACGGCCGACCTCGTGCTCGGCGCGGTCGCGCCGGTGCCGCTGCCGCGCCCGGCCGCGGCCAAGCTGCTGGTCGGCCAGAGGCCGTCGGCGACGCTGTTCGCGAAGGTCGCCGAGACCGCGTTCGCCGGCGCCGCGCCGCTGGCCCACAACGCCTACAAGCTCACGGTCGGCAAGGCGATCGTGCGCGAGGCGCTCGAACAGGCGACGAGGTGATGCGATGACCGACCAAACCGACCGCGACCGGAACGTCACCACCCACCAGGACCTGATGCCGAAGGGCCTCTGCCCGTCGCTGCTGCTGAAGCACCTGCTGACGCACGGCCTCGGCGAACGCGTCTACGACGACCGCAAGTGGCCCGGCGACGGCCATTACTGGTGCGCGCGCACCTGCACCTGCGTCGGCCCCGACGACGAGCTGGCGCACCCGGCCGATTGCGGCCCGACGCGGGTCTGCTACGACGGGCCGAGCGCGTGAGCCGGCGCGAAATCGCGCGCGTTCGTGCAGCACGCCGCGGTCGTCGCGACCAGTAGCGGCGTGTTCCCCACCACCGTCGAGCTCGCGTTCGCCCGTTTCCAGAAGCGGCGCGACCCGCAGGCGCTGGCGATCGTGTTCGATCGCACGGCGCCGGAGCTGCTGCGCCTCGCGCGCCACCTGGCGCCGGCCGGCGTCGACGCCGAGGATCTGGTCCAGGCGACGTTCGTCACCGCGATCGAGGCCGCCGCGAGCCATCGCGCCGGCGAACGCGTGCTGCCGTGGCTGTGCGGCGTGCTCGTCAACCACGCGCGCAACGCGCGCCGCGCCGCACGGCGACCACTCGCGGCCGAACGGCTGCACGCCGCATCCGGCGAGGACCGTGACGACGTCGTCGCGGCTGCCGCGCAGCTCGAACTCGGCGCCGAGCTGCGCGCCGCGATCGACCGCCTGCCGCCTGCCTACCGACCCCTGCTGCGGCTCGTCTGCGAGCACGGCCTGTCGGCGCAGGAGATCGCGGCGACGCTCGAACGGCCGGCCGGCACGGTGCGCGCGCAGGTGACGCGCGGCCTCGACCTGCTGCGGCGCGCGCTGCCGGCGGGGCTCGCCGGCGGCGCCGCGCTGGCC
>CAYMRG010000658.1:0-3151 GCA_964392555.1 uncultured candidatus Brocadiaceae bacterium | reverse complement strand
TCGAGCAGCTGCGCGTAGCCGAGCATCGCGTGGAGCGGCGTGCGCAGCTCGTGGGACATCGTCGCCAGGAACTCGGCGCGGGTCCGCGCGAATGCCGAGATGTTGCGCGTCAGGCGCCGGACCTCGTCGGGCCCGCTCTCCTCGAACTGGAACGACTCGTGGTTGAGCTGGGCGCGCTCGGCCGCGTCGCTGAGCCGTTCGATCGGGCGGACCATCGTCTGCACCGACCAGAACCACGACATCAGCACGATCACCGCGTAGACGATGGCGGCGATCCACGTCAGCACGAGCAGCACGAGGCGCTGCGACTCGATGTCCTCCTGGTTGTAGGACGAACGCTGCTGCAGCTGCTGCAGCAGCTCCTCGACGCGGCGCACCAGCGGCAGCGAGATCGCGTGCGCGCCGTTGGCGAGCTCGCGGAGCCGGGCGCCGCGGTCGTCGCCGAGGAAGGTCGCGCCGCGGTCGATCAGCGACTGCGTGCGCCGCACGCCGTCGGCGATGAAGTCCAGATCCTCGGTCTTGCCGGCGGCCAGCGCTTCGCCGCGCAGCGCGTCGACGACCAGCAGCAGCTGCTCGCTCTGCCGCAGCGTCGCGTTCAGCATGTGGCTCTCCTCCTGACGGAGGACGAGGTCGGCCGACAGCATGTACCAGCCGAGCTGCGTCTGCAGGTTCTGCGCCTGCTGCAACGCCAGCGAGTCGCGGCCGAAGGCGTGCGTCTGGTCGTCGACCTGGCGGTGGCCGACGACCAGGCCGGTGCCGATCAGGAAGCCGGTGAGCGTCGTCACCGCGAGCATCCGGCCGATGTGCACCTTGATGTTCATCGCTGCGCGCTCCGCTCGGCGAGCCGTTGCAGCACGACGGCGAGTTCCCGGGCGACCGGCAGGAGGTCGTTCGGCGGCAGGTCCGGATCGGTGAGCCGCCGCCCGCTCAGCTCGCGGCAGGCCACGCGCAGCGGCGTCTCCGACCACGACTGCAGCGGCGACACCGACAGCACCCGCTGCTCCTCGTCGAGCACCCAGCGCAGCGTGGCGCGGTCGCCGTCGCTGCCGGGTCGGACCGCGGCGGTGCGGACGACGGTGCCGAACGAACTGCCGTTCCGGCCGATCGCGAGGACGACGGTGACCGAGCGCAGGTGGGCCGGATCGCCCTCTTCGCCGGCGAACTGCAGTACCTGGCGGCGGAAGCGTTCGGCCGCCGGGAACGCGTCGAAGCCCATCGCCTGGTCCTGCAGCTTCGCGATGTCCTCGTGCCAGACCAGCTCGGCCACGCGCAGCGACTTCAGCGCCGAGCGCAGCACGACGTCGGCGAGCTGTTCGGCGCCCGGCGGCACGTGCGCCGGATCGCGCGTGACCGGCGGATCGCGCTGGAACAGGGCGACCAGCTGCTGGCTGTCGCAGCCGGCGAGCTCCTTGGCGAACGGCGAGGTCTCGAGCGCGTGGCGGTTCTGGTTGCGGCAGCGCGGCAGCTCGAAGCCGAGCACGCGCAGGTCGAGCGACAGCGCCCATTGCACCTCGGTCAGGCCGTACTCCGATTCCTCCGAACGCAGGTAGACCAGGCCGACCGGGCGACGGCCGCGGAACGCCACCAGCAGCGTGTGCGTGCCGAGCTCGTCGAAGTGCAGACGGAACGGCAGGCTGCGCTCGATGGCGGCGCGCGTGTCGCGGTCGACGTCGCGGCGGATCCGCTTGCAGGAATCGGCCTCCGGGAACGCGCGGAACGCCGCGCTGCTGGCCGTGTCCTCGTCGACCGCGCGCTGCGCGGGGACGACGCCACCGGTGATCGCCGTCGCGACCAGCAGGGTTCCGAGGATGCTTCTCAAGGGTGCAGAGCGCGCCGGACGCCGGCGTTCCCCGGTCTGTTCGGCTCGACGCGGTCGGCAGTTGAGCGCATCCCGGCCCCCCGCGGACGGCGTCCGGGCGACGGGTGCGCGGCCGGCGCGGGCCGGCCGATGGCATCGTCCGATCCGCTGCCGCGGCGCCCCCGACGGCGTTGTTCAGGGTTGGGACCAGCGCCCCTCGCGCAGCACCTCGTGCGGCCGGTAGTCGGCCTTGTAGCGCATCGTGTCGGCGTCGGCGATCCAGTAGCCGAGGTAGTAGTGGGGGATGCCGTGGCGGCGCGCCCAGTCGATCTCGGCCAGCGCCGAGAACACGCCGAGGCGGCGCGGCGCGTGCTCAGGATCGTAGTAGTGGTAGACGGCCGAGACCGAACGGCTGCAGACGTCGAGCACGCTGGCGGCGATCAGCCGGCCGGCCAGGTGGTAGCAGACCTCGTAGGTGTCGACGACCTCGGCATACAGCGAGGCGCGGAAGTCGTCGACGTTCGGCGGCGGCGCCGGATCGTCGGCGGCGCGCGGATGCTGGTGCGCGAGGTAGCGGCGGTAGAGATCCCACTTGCCGGTGTCGAACCGCGGGCGGTCGACCGTGACCTCGACATCGCGGTTGCGCCGCAGGGTGCGCCGCTGGCTGCGCGACGGCACGAACGTCGCCACCGGCACGCGCAGCGGCACGCAGGCGCGACAGGTCGGGCAGGCCGGCGCATAGAAGACGTCGCCGCTGCGCCGGAAGCCGCGATCCATCAGGTCGTGGTAGAGCTCGCCGGGCAGGTGCTCGGCGCGAAACCCCCGTTCGCTGGCCACGCGCTCGGGCAGGTAGGGGCAGCGGTGCGGCGGCGACGCCGCCAGCTGCCCGCCGTCGACGAGCGCCAGCACGCGGGCGGCGAATGCGTCGGCCGGGCTCACGGCGCCTCGCCGCCGGCCGTGCGGGCGGCGCCGCGGTCGCCCGGCCGCCTGCCGAGGTAGAGCAGGAACAGGCGCGCCAGGGCCCGGTGCAGGTCCTGGCCGAGCCGGCCGCGGCGCGCGAGGCGGCGCCACAGTCCGGTGGCGCGGACGCGGTCGCCGTCGCAGTAGCCGAGCAGCCAGCGCCAGCGCTCGGTCGCCGAGAAGTCGCTGCGGCGGCTCGGCGAGAACGCGGCGTCGAACAGGTCGATCCGGGCCAGCGCCGTGCCGTGCAGCGGCCGACCGGCGTGCAGGGCGGTCGGCACGTCGCAGATCGCGAGTCGCGCCGCCGTCGGGTCGCCGACGACCAGCACGTTGCGCGGCATCGCCGTGGCCCACAGGATGCCGCCGCGGTGCAACGCGGCGACCAGCCGGGCC
>CAYMRG010000657.1:0-3153 GCA_964392555.1 uncultured candidatus Brocadiaceae bacterium | reverse complement strand
CGACGCCGCCAGGAAGTCGACGCCGCGGGAATCGACGCCGCGGGAATTGACGTGGCAGGGAAAGTGGAGGTCCCGCCCAGAATCGAACTGGGGTAGACGGATTTGCAATCCGTTGCCTAACCACTTGGCTACGGGACCGTGGGCGAGCACCGTAGCGCCGCCGCGGGCGCGTGCAAGAGGTTGCCGCGGACTCCGCGGCGCCTCGGGGGCAATCGCCAGTTCGCAGCGGCGCAGGGGTCGCGCAACGCTATGCTGCGCGAGCCGCGGCGCGGGCTCCCCGCTGCGGCCGAGACCCCGTGAAGACCAAGAAGAACATCCACTTCGAGTTCAGCCAGGAACTCGTGCAGGAACCCCTGCTCTACAAGATCAACCGCTCGTTCGACGTCGTCGTCAACATCCGAGGCGCATCGGTCACGGACCAGGGCGGGTTCATCGCCCTCGAACTCGAGGGGGAGCAGGAGGAGGTCGAGCGGGTGCTGAAGTACCTGCGCGACCAGGGGGTCAAGCTCGGCGAGGGGCTCGGGAGCAGCGAGCAGTGACCCGGTGCGAACCGTGACACGGTGCAAACAGTGACCCGGTGCGAACCGTGACGCGGTGGTCGATCGGCAGCCTGGGGCGGCGTGGCGCCGCGGGGACCCTGCTGGCGCTCGCGGTATGGCTCGCGCCGACCGCGCCGGTCGCCCCCGTGCCGCACGACCTGGTCGCGCGCGGTCGCAACGGCGTCGTCGTCACGGCCGAACCGCACGCGACCGCGGTGGGGCTCGAGATCCTGCGCCAGGGTGGCAACGCCGTCGATGCGGCGGTCGCGGTCGCGCTGACGCTGGCGGTGACGCACCCGCAGGCCGGCAACCTCGGCGGCGGCGGGTTCTTCCTGCTGCGTCAGGCGCACGGGCCGACGGCCGCGATCGACTTCCGCGAGCGCGCGCCGAGTGCGGCGACCGCGACGATGTACCTGAAGCCCGACGGCACGGTCGACCAGGACAAGGTGCAGTTCGGGCCATCGGCTGCTGGCGTGCCGGGCAGTCCGGCGGGCTTGCTGCTGGCGCTGCAGAAGTACGGCACGATGGAGCTGGCGAAGGTCGCGGCGCCGGCGATCCGCCTCGCGCGCGAGGGGTTCGTCGTCGACCAGTTCCTCGCCGACGACCTGGCCGAGAACGCGCGCGACCTGGCGCGCTTCGCCGCGACGCGCGCGATCTTCTTCAAGGACGGGGCGCCGTTGCAGCAGGGCGACGTGCTCGTGCAGCGGGACCTCGCCGCGACGCTCGAACGCTTCGCCAAGGACGGGCTCGCCGGTTTCTACGGCGGCGTCACCGCCGAACGGCTGGTCGCGACGATGGCGCAGGGCGGTGGCGCGGTGACCGCGAAGGACCTCGCGGCCTACGCGCCGAAGGAGCGCGAGGTGCTGCGCACGACCTACCGCGACTGCGAGATCCTCGGCATGCCGCCGCCGTCGTCGGGCGGGGTCGCGCTGGCCGAGATGCTGAACCAGCTCGAGGGCTACGACCTCGCGGCGATGGGGTTCGGCGGCAGCCGCTACCTGCACCTGCTGACCGAGGTCATGCGCCGCGCCTACGCCGACCGCTCCCGCTGGCTCGGCGATCCCGACTTCTACCCGGTGCCGGTCGAAGGCCTGACCGGCAAGGAGTACGCGGCGACGCTGCGCAAGTCGATCGACCTCGAGAAGAAGAGCCCGGTCGCGCCGGGGCTGCCGCCGGGTGCCAAGGAGAGCGACGACACGACGCACTTCTCGATCGTCGATCGCGACGGCAACGCGGTCGCCGTGACGACGACGATCAACTCGACGTTCGGCGCGATGTGCGTCGTCGACGGCGCCGGCTTCCTGCTCAACAACGAGATGGACGACTTCTCGGCGAAGCCCGGCGCGCCGAACCAGTTCGGTCTCGTCGGCGGCAAGGCCAATGCGATCGCGCCGGGCAAGCGCATGCTGTCGTCGATGACGCCGACGATCGTGCTGCAGAACGGCGAACTGCGGCTGGTGCTCGGCGCGCCGGGCGGCGGCCGCATCATCACCGCCGTGCTGCAGGTGCTGCTCAACGTCGTCGACCACCACATGGACCTCGAGCAGGCCGTGCGCGCACCGCGCATCCACCACCAGTGGCTGCCCGACGAGATCCTATGGGAGCCGCTCGCCGTGCCCCCTGACGTGCGCGATGCGCTGGTCGCGAAGGGCCATGCGTTCGCCGCACGGCCGCGCCATCTGGCGCGCGTGTTCGCGGTCGCGATCGACCGCGACCAGGTGCGCTACGGTGTCGCCGACCACCGCAGCGGCGGGTCCGCGGCGGCCTACTGACCGCCACCTGCCGCGAAGGCACCCGGCCCATGCACCCGATCCGCATCGCCCCCTCATTGCTCGCCGCCGACTTCGCGCACCTCGCCGACGAGGTGCGCTCGGTCGAAGCGGCGGGCGCCGACTGGCTGCATCTCGACGTCATGGACGGCCACTTCGTGCCGAACCTGACGTTCGGTCCGTTCATCGCCAAGGCGATCGCCGGCGTCGCGACCAGGCCGCTCGACGTGCACCTGATGATCACCGACCCGTGGCGGTACGCGGACGCGTTCGTCGACGCCGGCGCGGACCTCGTCACGTTCCATGTCGAGGTCGAGGACCGCGGCGACGTCGGCAAGCTGCTGCGCCAGCTCCGCGCCCGCGGCAAGCAAGCGGGCCTGTCGGTGCAGCCCGACACGCCGGTGCAGCGGCTGCAGCCCTACCTCGGCGATCTCGACCTGGTGCTGGTGATGAGCGTGTTCGCCGGCTTCGGCGGCCAGAAGTTCATGCCCGAGGTGCTGGCGAAGGTCGCCGAGCTGCGGCGCATGGGCTTCCGCGGCGAGGTGTCGATGGACGGCGGCATCGGACCGGCGACGATCGCGGCGAGCGCGGCGGCCGGCACCAACGTGTTCGTCGCCGGCACCGCGGTGTTCGGCGCGCCCGACCGCGCCGCCCGGATCGCCGAGCTGCGGCGCCTGGCCACCGCCGCCCGCTGAACCCCGGACCGGTCGACTGGCCGACTGGCCGACTGGCCGACTGGCGCAGCCGCCGTTGGCTTCGCCGCTGCTGGCCGCTATCCTTGGCCGACGCGTACCCGTCACAACCCCGAAACCCCAGCGAAACGAACGACATGGCCTGGACCCGCT
>CAYMRG010000656.1:1537-3156 GCA_964392555.1 uncultured candidatus Brocadiaceae bacterium | reverse complement strand
GCAAGGTCGTGATCGACGGTGACGGTGGCGAGGTGTTTCTGCGCGACGGCCAGGGGCACGACGTGGTCAGCCGCGTCGACGTCGACGGTCTGCGCGCCGTGGTCGCGGCGGGCGGCGGCGACCTGCTGCGGATCGACGGGCCGGCGGTGGCGCCGGCGAACCCCCTGGCGGAACTCTACCGCCGGGCGCTGGGCCCGGCGGCCGAGGCCGGCGCACTCGCGGCCGGCGATCCGCGGCTCAGGCCGGCGCACCGCTACGCGTGGTTCGTCGGCGCGGCGCTGCTGGCCTGGCTCGCGGCGACGCCGTTGCCGCCGCGCCGCCGCTGACCAGGTCACGCCGTCGCGACGAACCACGCGCGCGGCGTGCCATGCGCGAACGGCGCACCGCACTCGTCGACGCAGCGCGCGGCGGCGAAGCCGGCCTGCGCCAGCAGCTGCAGCGTCTCGTGCACGCTGCGGACGCGGAGGAACGCGCTCTTCTGTTCGCGTTCGGCGCCGCGCACCAGCGTGTAGTCGGAGCGCACCACGCCGCTCGGCGGGTCGTAGACGACCTGGCTCAGGAACAGCACGCCGCCGGCTTCGTACCAGCGGCGTGGCACCAGCGCCGGCAGCAGCGTCTCGAGCACGGTCGCGTCGAGTATGAACGTGCCGCCGGGCCGCAGCGCCGCGTGGACCGCGCGCAGGAACGCGCGGTCGCCGTCGTCGCCGAGGTAGCCGAAGCTGTTGCCGAGGCAGGTGGCGACGGCGAACGGGCCGGGCGGCAGGTCGCGCATGTCGCCGGCGACGAACGTCGCGCCGCCGGGGTTCGCGCGCGCGAGCGCGAGGAACGCCGCCGACGCGTCCTGGCCGGTGACGGCGAAGCCACGTTCGGCCAGCGCGCGCGCGTGGCGACCATCGCCACACGGCACGTCGAGCCAGCGCACGCCGGGCCTCGGCGCGGCGAGGCCGAGCACGGTGTCGACCTCGGCCGCGGTCTGCTGGGGAGTCGGCAGGGCGTGCCAGAAGGCGACCGCCAGGCCGGAGAAGAAATCACGCCACCAGTCGGTGGGCATGGTCATGGAGAGAGTCCTCGTAACGGCTGTCGAAGGATGCAAACCGCGCCGCCGACACGGCGGTGGCGCGAGCCGACCGCAAGGGCACCGCGGACGCAGTACGAGCGGTCGGCCGGACGGGCGGCCGTTCTCGATCGGGGGCAAGCCGCCCGCGCTGCGCGCGAATCAGCCGCCGTTGGCGAACCTGCCCCGCATGGTGGTGGGGCGCGACATGGCAGAGACGCGGAGCGGGCCGCGCCGGTTGAGGACCGTCGCATGGTGGCCGCGAGCCCTGGTATGGTCAAGGTGTGACGACGAGACCGAGCTTGCGCCTGGGCGCCGTGCTGGCGATGGCGATGGCACCGCTGCCGCAGGCGCCTGCGCCAGCTCCGGCGGATCCGGCGACGTCGTTTGCGGCGGCCGTCGCCGCCTACCGCGCCGGGCGCTTCGACGAGGCCTACGCCGCGTTCGCCGCGTTGTCGGCCGCGACGACCGCGGCGGAACGTTCGCCCGAGCTGCTCGGCAACCTGGCGCTGGCCGCGCTGCGCGTGCACCGCGCTGGCGACGCCGCGAGCGCGGCGACGGTGCT
>CAYMRG010000656.1:0-1527 GCA_964392555.1 uncultured candidatus Brocadiaceae bacterium | reverse complement strand
CAGGAGCGTGGTGACGCGGCCGAACGCGGCCTCGGCACGTTCCTGCTCGCGCAGGCCGACAGCGAACGCGCGCGGCTTGCCGAAGCAGCGGCGCGGCTGCCGGACGCCGAGCCGATGGCGTGGGACGCGGCGGTGCGCGCCGCCGACGCCGCGGTGCGCGGCTTCCTCCTCGCCGCGGACCTGCGCGCGCGCGCTGGCGGCGGCGAATGGCCCGAGGCGCTGCGCAACGCCGAGCGTGCCGCCCGCACGGTGGCCGCGCTGCGCGCCGCGCGCGACGCCGCGCAGCGGCCCGACGCGCAGCACGAAACGCCGCCGCCGCCACCGCCACCCGAGCGCGGCGAGGGCGAACAGGAAGCTGTGCCCGAGCTGGCCGGCGGCACGCTGTCGGCCGCGCAGCTCGCCGAACTGCTGCAGCGCGTGCGCGCGCGCGAGGTCCAGAAGCAGCGCGCGCGCCAGACCGCGCCGGCGCCGGGCGCGGTTGCGGAGCGGGACTGGTGAGGGCGCGGTCGTTCGCGTTCGCGGTGGGGGGGCTGGTCGCGGGCGTGCCCGCGCAAGCACCCGCGCCGCTCGCCGTCGCGGTCGAAGCGCAGCCGGCGTCGCCGTGGCAGCGCGCGCCGGTGACGTTGACGGTGCGCGTCGTCTGCGACCGCGCCTGGCTGCGCGACGCCGCGGTGCCGCTGCTGCAGCGCGCGCTCGACCTGCCGTTCCAGATCGAGTTGCCATGGCTGGCGGCGCCGACGGACGCCGTGCTCGCACCGAGCATCGCGCTCCTGCCGCCGCCCGACGGCGCGGTGACGCGGCGCGTGGCGCTCGGCGATCGCATCGTGCCGATGGTCGAGGAGGCCGACCGCACCGTCGACGGCCGCGCCTGCCTCGTCGTCGCGCTGCGCGTGCGCTGGACGTCACCGCAGAGCGGCACCTGCGAACTGCCGCCCGTCACCGTCCGCTACGCCGAGGCGACGCGCTTCGAGGACTCGCTGCTCGGCGGCCGCCAGCCGGTCGATCGCCGCGAAGCGCGCGTCGCGTCGGCGCCCGTGACGCTGACCGTGCGCGAGCTGCCGCCGCCGCCGCCGGCGTTCACCGGCGCCGTCGGCGTGTTCGCGGTCGCGTCGCAGGTCGAGCCGGACCACGTCGCGGTCGGGGAATCGGCGCGCCTCACGGTCACCGTGCGCGGCGAAGGCGACCTCGCCGCGTTCGACGGCCTGCGCGTGCCGCCGCTCGCGGGGTTCCACGTCCAGGGCGTCGTCGACCGCAACGCACCCGGCGTGCGCACCTTCGTCGTCGACCTGCTGGCGCTGCGCGACGGCGCGACCGAGGTGCCGGCGTTCCCGCTGCCGGCGTTCGACCCCGAACGCGGCGAATACGTCGCGTTCTCGGCCGGCGGCTGCGCGCTGCGCGTGACGCCGGCGAACGGCGACCTGCCGCCGGCCGTGCGCGAGCTGGTGCGCGCCGACGAACAGCAGCGGCCGCAACCGTTGCCGCGCTGGCCGTACGCGGTCGGCGCCGCGGCGCTGCTCGCGCTGCTGG
>CAYMRG010000655.1:0-3169 GCA_964392555.1 uncultured candidatus Brocadiaceae bacterium | reverse complement strand
GCCGCACTGCCACTTGCGGCCCAGTGCGTCGGTGATGTCGAAGTCGATCTTCGGCCCGTAGAACGCGCCGTCGCCGGGTTTCATCTCGTACGGCAGCCCGGTCAGCTCGAGCGCGCGCTGCAGCGCGGCCTCGGCCTTGTCCCACAATGCCTCGTCGCCGATCTTCTGCTCCGGCCGCGTCGCGAACTTGGCCGTGAACTGCAGGCCGAACGCCTGGTAGACCTTCGCGATCAGGCCGGTCAGCCGCGCGACCTCCTCGGGGATCTGCGATTCCATCAGGTAGATGTGCGCATCGTCCTGCTGGAACTGCCGCACGCGCGTCAGCCCGCTGAGCACGCCGGTCGCCTCGTTGCGGTGCAGCACGTCCTGCGTGTGCAGGCGCAGCGGCAGCTCGCGGTAGGACCGCCGCTTCATCTGGTAGAAGAGGTGGTGCGACGGGCAGTTCATCGGCTTCAGCGAGAACGTCGCGCGCTCCTCCTCGGGCAGCTTGGGATCCGCCTCGGGGTCGAGGATCAGGAACATGTTCTCGCGGTACTTGCCCCAGTGGCCGCTGCGCTCCCAGAGCAGCTTGTTGAACATCAACGGCGTCTTGATCTCGACGTAGCCGTTGCCGAGGCACATGCGCCGCATCGCGCCCGACAGCGCGGTGAAGATCGCGGTGCCGTTCGCGGTCCAGAACACCGCGCCGGGGGCGGCCGGGTGGAACGCGAACAGGTCGAGCTCCTTGCCGAGCTTGCGGTGGTCGCGCTTCCTCGCCTCCTCCTGCTGGTTCAGCCAGGCGTCGAGTTCCTTCTGCGTGAAGAACGCGGTGCCGTAGATGCGCTGCAATTGCGCCTTGCGGTGGTCGCCGCGCCAATAGGCGCCGGCCACCGTCAGCAGCTTGATGACGCCGACGCGGCCGGTCGAAGGGCCGTGCGGGCCGAGGCAGAAATCGACCCAGTCGCCGTGCTGGTAGAGCGACAGCGTCTTTGCGCCCTTCTGGAAGATGTCTTCGATGATCTCGAGCTTGAACTTCTCGCCGAGCTTGCCGAACAGCGCCAGCGCTTCGTCCTTGCTGACCTCGCGGCGGACGAACGGCAGGTCCTTCGCGACCTCCGCGTTGGCGGCCTGCTCGATCGCGGCGAGGTCTTCCGGCGTGAACGGCTTGTCGCGCGCGAAGTCGTAGTAGAAGCCGTCGTCGGTGGTCGGGCCGATCGTCACCTGCGTGCCGGGATAGAGCCGCTGCACCACCGAGGCGACGATGTGCGCCGCGTCGTGGCGGGCGAGGTCGAGGCCTTCGGGGTTCTTCGGCGTGAAGATCGCCAGCGTGCCGTCGCGGTCGAGCGGCTTGGACAGGTCGACGTCGGCGCCGTCGAAACGGGCGAACAGGGCGGCCTTGGCGAGGCCCGGCCCGATCTGGCTGCGCACGAAGTCCGCCACCGTCGTGCCGGCAGCGACCTGTTTCCGGGCGCCGTCGGGAAGGGTGATCGTGATGCTTCCGGCCTGAGTCATGGGGCGAGCAGACTACCCGAAAGGGTGGCCCGGAACGAAGCGCGCTCGCGATCGCAGCGCCGGTGCGGCGCCGGTATCGTCGTCGCCGTGCTGCGCATCCGACTCGTTCGCCTGTCCCCGATGCACCACGGCATGACGCTGTGGCGCGCCGACGGCAGCCAGGAGACCCTGCGGCTCGAGACGCGCAGCATGCTGCTGCACGACCTGGTGCACTTCGCGGTCGAGACCGCGGCCGGGCTCGGCGACGGCTTCTACGGGCGCCTCGCCCGCGGCACCGGCTACGCGGCGCTCGCGGCCGGGGCCGGATCGGCGCCGGACGAGGCGCTGATGGCGATCGAGCGCGTCGTCGGCGCGGTGCAGGGGGCGTGGCGCGACGGCTTCGACGCCGACCGCGTCGCCGCGCGGCTCGCCGACTACCTGCCGCAGGTCGGTGCGGCGGTGCCCGCGTGGCTGACCGCGGATTGCCTGCGGCAGGTCGCGGCGACGCTGCGCCGCCTCGAAGGTGCCTGGCGGGCGACGCCGTTCGGCGAAGCGCTCGAACTGCACTTCGCGGAGGCCGCGCTTGGCCGGTGAACGGTTCGTCGTCGCGGCCGCCGCGCCGCTGCTCGAGGCGCTGGCCGCGCACTTCCCGACGTGGAGCCGCAACACGCTGCGGCAGCGCCTGCGGCTCGGCTGCGTGCGCGTCGACGGCGACGTCGTCGCCCGCGGCGACCAGCCGGTGGTCGCCGGCGCGGTCGTCGAGGTGTTCGCCAAGGGCGAGGGCGAGGTCGCGGGGCACGACGCACGCGACCTGCCGGTGCTGCACGACGGCGACGATCTGCTCGCGATCGACAAGCCCGCCGGCCTGCTGTCGGTCGCCAGCGACGACGAACGCGAGCGCACCGCGCTGGCGCAGATGCGCGCACGGCTGCAGGCGCGCGACCGCGACGCCGAGCTGCTGCCCGTGCACCGCCTCGACCGCGAGACGTCCGGCGTGCTGCTGTTCGCCCGTTCGCGCGCGATCCGCGACGCCGTGCAGGCGGCGTGGGGCGAGGTCGAGAAGGTCTACGTCGCGATCGTCGCAGGTCGCCTCGACCCGCCGACGGGGACGATCGACGCGCCGCTGTGGGAGGACCGCAACCTGCGCGTGCACGCCGGCCGCCACCCCGATGCGCGCGACGCGGTGACGCACTACCGGACGCTGCGCGCCGACCGCCACCGCAGCGAGGTCGAGCTGACCCTCGCCACCGGCCGCAAGCACCAGATCCGCGTCCACCTCGCCTCGCGCGGCTGCCCGATCGTCGGCGACGACCGCTATGGCCAGCGCGATGCGCGGCTGTTCCTGCACAGCCAGCGCCTCGTGCTGCCGCACCCGCGCGACGGTCGGCCGATCGAACTGGTCGCCGCGGTGCCGCCGGAGTTCCGCAGGGCGCTCGGCGCACGGTGACGCGGGCTGCTACGCTCTGCGGCCAATGGGCAGGATGCGATCCGTGCTGTGCGTGGCTGCGTTGGTGTCGGCGGCGAAGGCGCAGTGCGCGCCGACCTGGCTGGCGAATGGCGGCCTCTCCGGAGCGGACAGCGCGGTGCTGTCGACCGTGGCCGGGATCCCGATGGGCCCGGTCCGTTGTACGAGGGCATTGCCTTCGGCGGCACTTTCCGGGTCGCCGGCGAGGCGTACGCGTCGACCTGCAGGCGCCCT
>CAYMRG010000654.1:0-3171 GCA_964392555.1 uncultured candidatus Brocadiaceae bacterium | reverse complement strand
CCAACGGCGAATCCGCTCGCCACGCGAGGAAACGCGGGAGTAGTAGATCAGCGCGCGGCGCTGCAGCGGCTGGTCGACAAGGCGCCGCACGACTTCGACCTGCAGGCATGGGCGCGCGCCCACCTGCCGCCCGAGACGGCGCAACCGGGTGACGCCTCGGGCAGGACCGCAGCGCCGGCGGCCGCGACCAAGCGCGGCGAAGCGCTCCCGACGTTGGACAACGTCGTCGCGGCGTGGCACGGCGCCGCCGACGCGCGCGCGGCGCTGCTGCAGCACCTGGCGACCGCCGACACCACCGCGTTCGACCTCGCGGCGTTCGCGCGCACGCGCTTCGGCGAGGCGTTCCCGTTCGACGGCACCGAGCTGGCGAAGCTGCTCGACGACCAGGAATTCGACGCCATCATCACCGCGCTGCGCGAGCGCGCCCCGGCCGCGTCGGTCCGCGACGCCGCGGCGAAGCACGAGGGCCTGCAGGCCTACTGCCGCCGCGAAGAACCCGGCGCGCGCCGGCTGGCGCGCAAGGGCCTGATGGCGCAGCGCTACCTGTTCGCCAACGCGCTGCCGGCCGACGAGGCGACCAACGGCCGGTTCTTCCGCGAGCCGTCGATCAGCGGCATACAGACCAGCGAGGACCGCAAGCAGATCCTCGGCATCCTGCTCGGCGGCAGCATCCTGAAGCGCGCCGACGCCGAGCACTACGTCCAGGACCAGCTGACGCGCGCGTTGCTGATGGCGGACCTCGCGGCCGGTCACGCGCCGCAGCTCGCCGACCTCGGCGAACGGCTGGCGACGGCACGCGCGGCGGTCGTCGCCGACCTGGTCGAACGCTACGGCGAGCCGAAGCCGGTCGAAGCGAAGTGACGCGCGCCGCCGGCGGGATCAGCGCCCGATCAGGGCGCGCAGCCACGGCAGGTCGCTGCGCGAGCCGACGACCGTGCCGACGACCAGCGTCAGCGGCACCGCGAGGAACATGCCGCCGATCCCCCACACCCAGCCCCAGAACACCAGCGCCAGCAGCACGACGAACGCCGGCAGGCCGAACTGCCGCCCCATCAGCACCGGCTCGAGCAGGTTGCTGACGCCGTTGTTGATCACGAGGTAGCCGATGCCGAGCGGCAGCGCGATGCGCCAGCCGAGGTCCGGCGCGGCGAACGCCAGCAGCAGCGGCGGCACCGCGGCGACGATCGAGCCGACGATCGGGATGTAGTTGAGCACGAACGCGAGCAGGCCCCAGAGCAGCGCCGATTCGACGCCGAGCGCGAGATTCAGCAGCCAGATCAGCAGGCCCGTCAGCAGGCTGGTCGCGGTCTTCACGCCGAGGTAACGCTGCAGGTCCGCGACCATCGCCGCGCCGCGCCGTTCGTCCCAGCCGGGCCCATAGGCGGCACGCAACCGTTCGCGCAGCGTGTCGCCCTGCCACAGCGCGAACGCGACCGCGAAGCCGACCAGCATCGCCGCCGACAGCAGGCTGAACGCGCCGCCGAGGCTCTGCTGGACAAACGCGAACCACGACCGCGGCTCGATCGAGTTGACGAGGTCCGCCGTATCGATCTGCACCCCGAGCGTCGCCAGCCAGGTGACGAGGCCGTGCAGGTGCGCCTGCAGTTGCTGCTCGTAGGTCGGCAACCGGTCGCCGAACTCCCCCAGCGCCTGGGCCAGCGCGCGCAGCACCAGCCAGAACGCGCCGGCGAACGCCGCCACGGCGAACAACGCCGCCAGTGGTCGCGGCAGGCCACGGCGCTGCAGCCACCGCAGCGGCACCTCGCCGAGCACGGCGAGCAGCAGCGCGAAGCAGATCGGCAGCAGCCAGGCGCGCGTCGCCTGCAGACCGAATACGACCACGACCAGGGACGCAAACTGCACGAGCCCGTTCGGCCGGGCCGGCGCGGGTACGGAAGGAGCAGACACGCGCGCATCATCGCGCCGCGCTATCGTCCGGGCCATGACCCAGCCGTTCGATCCGGTCCCCGCCGAGTTCCAGGTGCCGTTCGCGTGGCTCGACGGCGCGTGCGTCGCCGCGTCGACGGCGGCGATCCCGCTGATGTCGCTGACGGTGCACTACGGCGTCGGCGTGTTCGAAGGCATCCGCGCCTACGACGGCGCCCAGGGCCCCGCGGTGTTCCGGCTGCGCGAGCACATGCAGCGGCTCGTCCGCTCGGCCGCGCTGCTGCGCATCGAGGTGCCGTTCGGCCTCGACGCGCTGTGTGCCGCCGCGTGCGAGATCATGGCGAAGAACCGCCTGCGCGACGGCTACCTGCGGCCACTGGTGTTCGTCGACGACGGCCGGCGCGGCCTCGGCGCCCCCAACAACCGCCCGCGCGTCGCGATCGCCGTCTGGCCGTGGGGTCGCTACCTCGGCGACGAAGGCGTGCGCCGCGGCATCCGCGCGCAGGTGTCGGCGACCGTGCGCATGAGCCCGCGCTCGTTCCTGCCCAAGGGCAAGGTCTGCGGCCAATACGTCAATTCGGTGATCGCCAAACGCGCCGCGGCCGCCGCCGGCTACGACGAGGCGATCCTGCTCGACGAGGACGGCTACGTCGCCGAGGCAACCGGCGAGAACCTGTTCACCGTTCGCAACGGCACGCTCGTCACGCCGCCCTGTTCGCAGCCGATCCTCGAGGGCATCACGCGCGACGCCGTGATCGCGCTCGCGCGCGACCTCGGCCTCACGGTGCGCGAGGAACGCTTCGCGCGCGACCAGCTCCTGCTCGCCGACGAAGTCTTCCTCACCGGCACGGCGGCCGAGATCACGCCGGTACGCGAGCTCGACGGCATCCGCATCGGCGCCGGCGAACGCGGCCCCATCACCGAACGCATCCAAACCCGCTTCCTCGACGCCGTCCACGGCCGCATCGCCGAGCGCGCCAGCTGGCTGACGCCCTACCGCGTCTGACGCGCCGCAACCTCTCCCCGCCGGTTCCTCTCTCTTCTTCTGCTTCTCCTCTTCTGTTTCCTCTTCTGTTTCCTCTTCTGCTTCTGCCTCTTCTGCTTCTGCCTCTTCTCTGTGGTCTCTGTGTTCTCTGTGTTTATTTCCTCTGGGAAACACCCAGAAAAATAAACACAGAGAACACAGAGACCACAGAGAAGAAAAAGACAGCAGAAGAGAGAGACAGAAAAGAGGCGCATCAGGAAGTCGTGTGGGTAGCTGAGACCCCGGCGGGGTAGAGGTCG
>CAYMRG010000653.1:0-3179 GCA_964392555.1 uncultured candidatus Brocadiaceae bacterium | reverse complement strand
CGGCCGCGTCGCGGCCGAGCAGGTCGGCTACGTCAACGCGCACGGCACCAGCACCTACCTCAACGACAAGATCGAGACCGCGGCGATCAAGCGCGTCTTCGGCGACCACGCGAAGAAGCTCGCCGTGTCGTCGACGAAGTCGATGGTGGGGCACCTGCTCGGTGCGTCGGGCGCGATCGAGCTGGCGGCCTGCGCGATGTCGCTGCAGACCGGCATGCTGCACCCGACGATCAACTACGAGACCCCCGACCCCGACTGCGATCTCGACTACGTGCCGAACGAGGCGCGCGAGGTCCGCGTCAGCCATGCGATCAGCAATTCGCTCGGCTTCGGCGGCCACAACACCTGCCTGCTGCTGGGCCGGATTTGAGCCGGCTCGCCCGCCGGGCGACCCGTCGGTGCCTCCCGGACGCCGCCACGCTGTGCCGCTCGGAAAGCCATTCCGCAGTTGCGCCGACTGGCCCGTTGCGCCGCGGTCGGCCGGCCTGTACGCAGGGGTTTGATCCGAATCTGACTGCCATACTCGCAAGGAGTTCCGTGTGAAGAAGAAGCTCAAGGAAGCACTGCACCGCTACAAGGTCGAGGCCTTCAAGATGACGCACATGAGTGCGGAGGAGCAGAAGGAGGTCGGCCGCGAGATCCTGGAGCACACGGCGCAGGCGCTGGACAACGCCTACCACTTCCATCTCGAATCGAGCCCGAGCCCGCACCGCGTCGAGACCTACCAGCTGATCAAGTCGGTGTCGCTCCAGACGCTGCTGCCGCCGGTCGTCGAGAAGATCATGCGGCGCATCACCGTGCTCGAGCACCAGAACTCGCACCTCGTCAAGCTGCTCGACGAGCTGATGGAAACGCTGTCGGAGGACTGATTGCGCACGGTCCTCGCCGGTGACCTGGGTGGCACCAAGTGCCGCTTCGCGTTGGTGGCCGAGGACTTCTCGGTGCTGCGCGTCCAGCGCGTCACCACGGTGCGCGAACGCGCGCCGTTCCTCGCCGAGTTCGAACGGGCGATCGCCGCGGTGCTGGCCGTACTACCGACCGGCTGCGCCGCACCGACTGCCGCCGGCTTCGGCACGGCGGGCGTGATCCCGCTCGACGGCCAGTCGATCGACCACGCGCCGAACCTGCCGCTCGACGGCTTCCCGCTGGCTCGCCACGTCGAGCAGCGCTTCGGTTTGCGGGCGACGCTGCTGAACGACGGCCGCGCCAGCGCCTGGGGCGAATACCTGCGCGGGCTCGCCGTCGGTCGCGACCCGCTGCTGTGCCTGTTCTTCGGCACCGGCATCGGTATCGGCCTGATCGTCGACGGCCGGCCGTTCGCCGGTGCGACCAACGCCGCCGGCGAGATCGGCCACACGATCTACGTGCCCGGCGGGCGGCGCTGCCCGTGCGGTGGCCTCGGCCACTTCGAGGCCTACTGCGGCGGGCGGGCGATCGTCGAGCGCGCCGCCGAACAGCTCGGGGCCGCGTCGAACGGCACGTGGAACGTCGGCGACGTGGTCGCGGTGGCGGCCGGCGGCGCGGCGGGCGCCGCGGCGGCCCGCGCCATCCTCGACGAAGCTGCCGCGGCCGCGCGCGCGCTGGTGGCGAATGCCTGCACCCTGCTCAACCCGAGCGCCGTGGTGCTCGGCGGCGGCGTGCTGGACGGCTGGCCGGCGCTGCGCGGCGAACTCGAGAGCCACGTGCGGCAGGCGACCAGCCGGCTGATCCACGAGCACCTGACGTTCGTGCCGAGCCTCGGCGGTTCGGATGCGATCCTGTGGGGGGCCGCGGCGGCGACCGGTGCGCTGTGGCAACCGTGATCGCGACGGGCGGGACGAACCGGCACGTCCGGCGCGCCTCGCACGGTGCGATCGCCTATGCTGGCGCCGTCACCGCGGAGGGGTGATCGCGATGGACATGGTGGTTCTCGCCGGCGGGCGCTCGCCGGAACACGACGTTTCGTTGGCCTCGGCCGCGCAGGTGCTCGCGCACCTCGACCGCGACCGTTGGCAGGTCTGGGCGGTCTACCTCGATCGGCAGGGCGGCTGGTGGCCCGACCAGGCGCCATTGCCGCGCGGCGCGACCTGGCACCCCGGCGACGCGGCGCGGGCGCGCGGCCCGCTGCGTCCGGGGGCCGCGCTCGACTGGCTGCTCGACCGCGGTGTGCGGGTCGCGTTCCCGGTGCTGCACGGGCCGTTCGGTGAGGACGGCACCGTCCAGGGCATGCTCGAACTGCACGACCTGCCGTGCGTCGGCTCCGGCTGCGCGGCCTCGGCGGTCGCGATGGACAAGCTGCGCACGCGCGCCGCGCTGGAAGTCGCCGGCGTGCCGCTGCCGCGCGCCTATGTGCCGACGACGCCGTTGGCCCGCGCCGACGCGCTGCTCGAGTTCGCGCGGCTGCAGGCCGCCGTCGGCACGCCGGCGTTCGTCAAGGTCGATGCCTCCGGCAGCACCAAGGGGGTCGCGCGGATCACCAGCGAGGCCGAACTGGCGGCGTTCTTCGCCGAGTTTCGCGGCCGCTTCCGCCGCTGGTTCGCCGAACAGGAAGTGCGCGGCGAGGAGATCACCGTGCCGGTGCTCGGCAACACCGGCGATGCGCTCGAGGTCCTGCCGCCGATCGGCATCTACCCGCGGGCCAGCTACTTCACCTACGAAGCCAAATACACCGCGGGGGCGACCGATGAGGTCATCCCGCCGCGCGGCCTCGATTCCGCCCGGATCGCCCAAGTCCGGGAGCTGGCCAGCCGATGCCATGAGGTGTTGGTCTGCGACGGCATGTCGCGCACCGACATGATCGTCACCGCTGCCGGTCCCGTCGTCCTCGAAGTGAACACCATCCCCGGCCTGACCAAGACCAGCCTGCTGCCGCAGGCGGCGCAGCACGTCGGTATGACGTTCGCGGCGCTGCTCGACCGTCTGCTCGACTACGCGCTGGCGCGGGCGGCGACCGGGTCGACGTCCCCGGCGATCCCCCGACCCGCGCAACCGACGTTCGCCGCGCGCACCGCGGCGGCCGATGCCTGACGCGATGGGGGTCGCGGGTTCGTTCGCCTTCGTCTGCCAGGCGCCGGATGCGGCGCCGGCGACCGGGTTCTGGGCATGGCTGAAGCAGCTCGCGCAGGCGCCCGGCAACGTCGAGCTGACGCTCGGCATCGCGATCGTCGTCGCGCTGGTGCTGGTGTGGTGGCGGCTGGCGC
>CAYMRG010000652.1:0-3183 GCA_964392555.1 uncultured candidatus Brocadiaceae bacterium | reverse complement strand
CGGCGACGCCAAGTGCGACGTCGAGGGGCGCGCCGGCCGCACGGCCAACCACCACGACGACGAGGACCAGGACGTGAGCACAGTGCACGAAGATCGCGAGGCGTTCGCGCTGCTCGACGAAGCGATCGACGCAGTGTTCGCGATCGCACACGACGACGACACCGACCAGAACGCCGTGCCAGTAGACGCTGTGCTCATCGTCGGCGCCCAGCGTGTCGACGACCGCGGCACCCGCGTCGAGCACGTCGCGGTCTTCCCGCGCGCCGGCACCCAACCCGCGCGTACGCGGGCGCTGGTCGCGGAGGCCGGCAAGCTGCTCGACGAGGCCGAGCACGACGACATGTGCGCGCACTGCGGCCACGCGCTCGCCTACCTGTACGGGCACAACGGCAAGGTCTTGACCCACTGGCACGCCGCGGTGCCATGCCCGGACAGGTCCGGGAACACCGCCTGCCTGCCCACCGACCACGCGACGACGTGAACACAACGATGGCCGCTGGCGTCCACACTGCGCCGCTCCTCACCAACACGCTGGCACCTGCACCTGCACCTGCACGCCACACAGCCACCCAGGGGGAGTGACCCCCACCCCCACCCCGCGCCGCCCCTCGTGGCAATGGCGACCCTCCCCCTGGATTCTGGAAAGAAAAAAACTGCTGGAAGGACGCAAGGATGCCTCGCCGCGCTGACGTTCCGTGCATCCGGTGCGGCCGGCTGGTGCCGACGTACCCCGATAGCGCGCCGGCCGGCCGTCGCCGGTGCGGGCGCTGCGTGACGGCCGACGCGGCGCGGTGGGAGCACGGCACGCGGACGGGCTACCGGCGGGAGGGCTGCCGCTGCGACGAGTGCCGCGCTTGGGCCGCGGCGGGCGCTCGGAAGTATCGGGCTGAGTACCGGCAGCGCACTGGGACCGGCTTGCGCTCGCGGTACGGCCGGAAGGTGCGGGAAGCGGTCGCCGCGATGCCCGACGAGTCGCTGACGTGAGCGCCGGCAGGCCGGCCGGCCTGGTCGCCGTCGTGCTCCTGGTCCTCGTCGTCGGCGTGGGTCCGACGTTCCGGGCGCGCAACCCTGCATCCTGATCGGGTGAGCAAGCGCGCTGAGTACATGTTCGCGCTCTACTCAGGCTCGCTCGCCGAGCCTGGCGACCGCAACCCCTACGCCGGCGGCGAGTCGCTGGTGCTGCCGCAGCTGTGGATGCGCGGTTATCAGCGCATGCTGCGCGTCCGCGTCGAGACCGGGCCGGCGATGGCGCGATACCGCGAAGCCGTGCGCAGAAACTAGGACCGCGACGGCGCGTAGCGCGTCCGCTTGACGGACCCGTTTGCGAAGATACGACATGTGACGCGCGGGGGTGACAGGTGACAGCGTTGCCGGAACCCATGCCGGCGCGGTCGGCCCGAACGAATCGAACCTCGTCGACTCCGGTCACTTCCAACGCCATCACGCCGGCCGCGGCGTCGGTCCTGGCCGGGGTGCCGGCGTGGTGGGCAACGCGCGCTCGCGCGGCCGGCCTGTCTGGGCAGTGGCTCGAAGTCGACTGGGCGATCGCCGGGTCTCCGATACCAGCTTGGGCTGGTGACGCTGCGGCCCTCGACTTGGCCGGCACGACGGCCGAGGAACTGGGCATGCTGTACGTCTCCCAGCTCGACGCGAAGGACCGCGCGCAGCATGGCCGGCACTACACGTCCAAGGTGCTCGCCGACACCCTCTGGGCGATGACCAAGCGGGCTCTCGGGTGGAAACGTCCGCAAGCGCTGAGCGGGCTGGTGCGCGACCCGGCGTGCGGCGCCGGCGCGCTGCTGCTGCCGATCCTGCGCGAGCACCTGGGCGCCGCCGCGCGCGTGGACGCGCAACTGGCGCTCGCCGGCCTGCCGAACCTGATCGCGGGCACCGACACCGACGAGAACGCCGTGTGGCTCGCGAACGTGCTGCTCGCGTCGGAGATGCTGCCGATCCTGGCGCGCACGCCGCGAGCGCGCCGGCGCCCGCTGCCCGCTCTGGCCGCGGTCGGCGACGGGCTCGCGCCGGCCGACGTCCCCACCTTGGCAACCGTGATGAATCCGCCGTACGGCCGTGTTCGGCTCGGATCGGCCGAGCGCGAGCGGTTCGCGGAATCGCTCTACGGTCACGCGAATCTGTACGGGCTGTTCATGGCTGCCGGCCTCGACGCGATCGGCGGCGACGGCGTTCTGTCCGCGCTCGTCCCGACGTCGTTCCTGGCCGGCCGGTACTTCGAGAACCTGCGTCGGGTGCTCGCCGAGCAGGCGCCGCTGCGCGAGATCGCGTTCGTCGCCGACCGCAGCGGATCGTTCGGCGGCGTCCTGCAAGAGACGTGCCTGGCGACGTTCAGCAGCAAGCGGGTCCGTCGCGTCACCGTCTCGACGATCGGACCGCAGACCAGTGAGGTCGCCACCGTCCGATCGCCGCGCGGTGTGCTGCCGTGGCTGCTGCCGCGGCACTCCGACGACGCGCCGACCGCGGCGGCGGCGATCGGCATGCAGACGAATCTGCGGTCGGTCGGCTGGCGGGTGTCGACTGGCCCGCTGGTGTGGAATCGACGCAAGGCGGACCTCGGGCCGCGCGCGGGCGCCGGCCGCGTGCCGGTGCTGTGGGCCGCTGACATCGACGGCGGCCAGGTCCATCGCGACGCGGCGCGGGACTCGACGCGGTATCTGACGCTGCGCGGCAACGACGAACACGTCATGGTGCTGACTGAGCCGGCCGTGCTGGTGCAGCGCACCACGGCGCCCGAGCAGACGCGCCGGCTGGTCGCCGCTCACCTGACCGCGGACGTGCTCGCCGAGTGGGGCGGTCGCGTCGTCGTCGAGAACCATGTGAACGTCATCCGCGCCGCCCGCGGCCAGTCGCAACTGGTGCCGGCCGACCTGCTGGCGCGCCTGCTCGCCACCGTCACGACCGACCGGGGTCTCCGCTGCCTGTCGGGCAGCGTCGCGGTGAGCGCATACGAGTTGGAGGCCCTGCCGCTGCCCGATCCCGACGTCGTGGCCGGATGGGCGGACCTCGGCGACGCTGAGTTCGACGCGGCCGTGGCTCGCGCGTATCGGCCGGTGAGCAGATGACGCTGCGCCCGGTCGTCGATCGCGAATTGGCCCGCGAACGGCTGGTGAGGATCTTCCCGCCGGCCGCGTTCGATGCGGTGCTGTCGAACCCGCTCGCCGCGGC
>CAYMRG010000651.1:0-3184 GCA_964392555.1 uncultured candidatus Brocadiaceae bacterium | reverse complement strand
CTTCAGCTTCTTGATCGCCCCGAGCACGTTCTTGCTCGGCGTCGAACGCGTGCCCGTCTGGTAGCCGTCGGCCGGGGCCTGACCGGCGGCCGGCGCCGCCGCGGTGGCCGGCGTCGGCGCTGCGGCGGCAGCGGCGGGCGCAGCGGGCGCAGCGGGCGCCGGCGTCGCCGGGGTCGGCGCGCTCGGCGCCGGAGCGGCGGCGCGGGCACCGTTGCGCACCGAGTTCTGGATCTGGGCGACCGCGGTCGCGACGCCGGCGATCTCACGCTGGATCTCGCGCACCGACGACTCGAGGCCGCCGAGGTTGCCGTCGCGCAGCTCCTTGATGCCGTCGGCGAGGCGCTTGGTCGCGCCGTCGAGGCCGGCCTGCAGTTCCTTGGTCGCCTTCTGCAGCGACTCGCCACGCAGCAGCTGCTGCAGCTGGTCGTGGGTCTTGTGCGTCGTGTCCTCGAGCCGCAGCATGCTCTTGCGCAGTTCGCTGTCCTCGAGCCGCTGCGCCATCGCCTGCACGGCGACCTCGACGCGGGTGACGCTCTGCTGCACGGGCTGCAGGTCGACCTTGCCGCCGCGCTGCTCCAGCGTGGCCAGCGCCTGGCCGACCTTCGCCATGGCCGCCTGCAGGTCGTGGAACTCCTGCTTGCTCGGGCCGCCCCGTTGTTCGAGTGCGGTCAGCGTGCTGCCGAGCTTCGCGAACGAGGTCTGCAGGTCGTTGAAGTCCTGCTTCGACGCGGTCGCGACGCGGAGCTGCTGCTCGAGGCGCAGCAGCGCCTGGCGCGTCGATTCGGTGCCGCCGTCGACGACCGCGCGCACCTGGCCGAGGTTGCCGGCGATCTCCGTGGCCTGCCCCGAGATCTCCATCAGGGGCTTGCCGTACATCTTGATGGCCTTGGTAAGGTTGTTGATCTTCTCGTCCTGGCGCTGGATCGAGACCAGCACGTGCTGCAGCTCCTCACCGGCGGCCGGCGGGCGCTCGTTGGAGGCGTGCTGCGAGGCGACCAGGAACTGCAGGCTCTCGGTGAGGTCCTGCGTCAGCTGCTCGCGCTCGATCTGCGCTTCCTCGAAGCGATCGTAGAGAGCGCCGATGCGACGGCGCGTGAAGCCGGCGGCCGCCATGACGACGCCGAGGACGAGCAGGGTCGACGGCTCGACGCCGAACTGGGCCAGGTTCGAAAGCCCCTGTCCGGCGAGCGCCAGACCGATCGCGAAGCCGAGGAATACCACGCCCAGCGCGATGCCCAGGGCGCCACCGGATTGGCGCGCCTCTCGGGGTGCCGCGCGCCGACGGGCGGTCGCAGGCCGCCGTGCCGGTTCCGCCGCAGCCGCGGTCGGTGTCGCGTCGAGCAGGTCGTCGGCAGGTCCGGTCGACGCCTCGGCAGCTGGCTCCGCGCCTTCGCTGACCGCCACGTCATCGGCCTGGTTGGCAGGATCCTTCTCGTCGAAGAAGCTCGGCAGCTCGTCCGCGGTGTTGTTCATGTCGGCCTTGTCCCTCATGGCTTTCCCGGTCGTGCATCGGCATGCGACTGCCGCGAGATGAAGCAGCTCTGTTGCAAACTGCGTCACCGTCCCCGAAAACCTCGTGCCACGGATGGCTCGCAAACTCAAAGGCATCGCCGCAGCGCCAGGGATCGCGATCGCGCCGGTCGTGCACTTCCATGCGACGCTCGACCACATCCCGACGTGGAAGATCACGCCGGACGGGGTCGAGGGCGAGCGGTTGCGGCTGTCGCGGGCGATCGCCGAGGTGACGGCGAACCTGCTGGCCCTGCAGCGCGAGCTGGCCGGCGCGCTGGGCGGGCAGGACATGCGCATCTACGACGCCCAGGTCGCCATCTTGCACGATGCGACCTTCCGCCGCGACGTCGAACACGAGGTCGCGACGCAGCTGGTCAACCTCGAGGTCGCGCTGCAGCGCGTGATCGCGCGCTACGAGGGTGTGTTCGCCAACATGGACGGGGCGGCGATGCGCGAACGCGCCGCCGACCTGCGCGACATCGGGCGGCAACTGGTCGGCGTGTTGCTGGCCAGCGAACGGTCGCAGTACACCGCCGACGGCCGCGACTACCTGTTCGCCGCCGAGGAGTTCCTGCCGAGCGACGCCGGCATCCTCGACCGCGCCCACATCCGCGGCATCGTCACGGCGCACGGCGGCAAGTACTCGCACGGCGCGATTCTGGCGCGTTCGCTGGGCATCCCGGCGGTGGTCGGCATCGAGCAGATCATGCTCGAATCGGCAACCGGCACGCTGGCGATCGTCGACGGCGACGCCGGCACCGTGATCCTCGACCCGACCGCGGAGCAGCTCGAGGAGTACGAGCGGACGCTGCGCGAGCAGCGGGCGGTCGACAAGCGCCTGGCCGAGGTGCGGTTCCAGCCGTCGGTGACGCCGGACGGGGTCGCGGTGCACCTGCAGGCCAACGTCGAGGGCGTGCACGACGTCGATGCGCTCGAGGTCGACACGATCGCCGGCATCGGCCTGTTCCGCACCGAATTCGCGTTCATGGAGCGCCGCCAGTTCCCGACCGAAGAGGAGCAGGTGGCGATGTACCGCCGGGCCATGGCCGCGGCGCGCGGCAAGCCGGTGACGTTCCGCACGCTCGACGTCGGCGGCGACAAGCCGCTCGGCTACTTCCGGATGCCCGAGGAGCGCAACCCCGTGCTCGGCTGGCGCGGCATCCGCCTGTGCCTCGACTGGCCCGACATCCTGTACACGCAGGTCCGCGCGATCCTGCGGGCCGGCGCGCTCGGCCACGCGCGCATCCTGCTGCCGATGATCACGACGCGCAGCGAGGTGCTGCGCTGCCGCGACGTCGTGCGCGAACTCGTCGCCGATCTCGCGGCGACCGGTGCCGAACACGATCCCAACATCGAACTCGGCGTGATGGTCGAGGTGCCGGTGCTCGCGGCCGTGCTGCCGGACATCCTGCCGCACGTCGACTTCGTCTCGGTCGGCACCAACGACCTGGTGCAGTACCTGCTCGCCGTCGACCGCGACAACCAGCGCGTGGCGAAGATGTACGACCCGTTCCATCCGGGCGTCCTGCGCGTGCTGAAGCAGATCGCCGACGCCGGCCAGCGCAACCATACGCCGGTGACGCTGTGCGGTGAACTTGCCGGCAAGCCGATCTCGGCGATGGCGCTGGTCGGACTGGGCTACCGCTCGATCTCGATGTCGGCGGCCTCGATC
>CAYMRG010000650.1:0-3186 GCA_964392555.1 uncultured candidatus Brocadiaceae bacterium | reverse complement strand
CCTCGCCGATGCTCGCGGTCATCTCCTCGACGGCGGCCGCGACCGTGCGGAACGTGCCCGACATCGCGTCGCTCGACGAGGCGACGTTGCCCATGTTGGACGACATCTGCTCGGCGGCGGCGGCGACCATCGCGGTCTGCTGCTTGGTGCGTTCGGCGCTCTCGGCCAGCGACTGGGCCGTCGAGGTCAGCTGCGCCGAGGCCGAGCTGACGCCGTTGGCCTTGTCGTGGATCGTGCGGATCGTGCCGGCGAGCTTGCCGAGGAAGCGGTTGAACCACTGGCCCAGCTCGCCGAGCTCGTCCTTGCGCTCCTCGTCGAGACGCGCCGTCAGGTCGCCTTCGCCTTCGGCGATGTCCTTCAGTGCCGCCACGGTGCGCTGGATCGGCGTCGTGATCTGGCGGGCGAGGAACCAGCTCAGCACGGCGATACCGAGGCCGACACCGGCGATCAGCGCGGCCGTCCACCACAGCATCGACGATTCGGTGCTGGCGGCGACCTGGTGCATGTGCGCGACGCCGGCGAGCACCTCGTCGGTGTCGACCTGCGCGAGCATCGCCCAGTGCACGCCGAGGATGTCGATCGGCAGCCAACAGGCGACCGCGCGATCGCCGTCGTCGGCCGTGACGACGCCGGCGCCGGCCTTGCCCGACAGGGCTTCCTTGACCTGCGGCGTCTCGTAGCGACCCTTCGCCGGGTTGGCGAACGACGCGGCGACCGAGTGGTCGGTCGGGTTGTTGCGCGAATCGGAGCGCATCAGGTAGTCCGGGCCGATCAGGATGATCTCGCCGGTCTTGCCGAGGCCGTCGGTGGCGCCGACGGTGGAATTGATCCGGTCGATCGGCAGCTGGAAGGCGATGTAGCCGACGCGCTTGCCGTCCGCTTCGATCGGCGTGCCGATGAAGCCGGCGGGGCCGTCGTAGCTCGGCTTGTAGGGTGCGAAGTCGGCGATGATGGCGGTGCCGGCCGCCGTCGTCTTCAGCTTGCGGAACAGCTGGGCGAGGCCCGTGTTGGCCCACGGGCCGTTGGTCAGCGACGTCGCGTAGTCCAGCTCCTTGAACACCGTGTAGACGACGCGGCCCGACTCGTCGATCAGGAACACGTCGTAGTAGGCGAACGCCTCCTGCGCGGCGACCAGGTCGGGGTGCTGCTCGGCGTGGATGCGCGAGTATTCGCTGCCGTCCTTCGGGTCGACGAGCTTCGACTTCTGGCCGAGCGGGTTCGGGTTGCGCTGCACGTAGACGAGCTGCGCCATGACCGCCTCGGCGTCCTGCTGACGCAGCATCTCGTCCATGCCGCTCGCCTTGCCGCGTTGGTTGCGGAATTCGCGATCGAAGTCGTTGTTGTAGTAGTTGCCGAGTTCGCGGCGCGCCTGCTCGACCTCGTCGTTGCTCTTGCCCTTCGCGAGATCGGCCATCGCGGCACTCAGGCCGAGGACGGTCTGCGCGAGGTGCGGCTGTCGGGCGAGGCTCAGCAGGTGGGCCTCGACCGCACCGAAGTAGTGGCGCACGTCGTTGGCGCGCGCGGCCGATGCGGACTGCATCTGCGCGATCGCGCGATCCTCGATCGCTTCCTTGGCGATCGCATCGAGCGACTCGGCGCCAGCAGCGCTGCGCTGGTAGCTGACGACGCCGACGGCCGCCATCGGCGCGATGCCGCAGGCGAGCATGATGGCAATGAGCTTGGTCTTGATCTTCATCGCGTGAACTGGGCTGTGCCGCGGTCCCTCTCCTCGGTCCTGCCGGTCATCGGCCGCAGCTCCCCCCGAAGCGGAGAGCTTTGGCGACATGCCCGTGCCAACGCCTGATGCGATCTTGGACACTCGCCCATCAGGCGAACCCGGCATGCGCCCAGGTCCGTGCGGGGGTCAGTGGCTCGCGCGTGCCAGAATGCGACGGGCAGCGGCGCTCGCGAGCAACTCGCCGCGTTCGACCGCCCCGCGCGCCTCGGCGAGCGCCTGCGCGGTCGCCGGGTCGGCCAGGAAGCGCGCCAGCAGGGCGTCGCGCACCGCGGCGTCGAGCCATTCGCCGGCTTGGTGCGCGCGCCGCGCGGCGAACCTGCCGTCCGCCCGGCGCGCGGTGAGCAGCCGCGCGATGGCCTGCCACAGCTCGTCGAGACCGCGGCCGGTGAGCGACGAGCCGACGATCACGGGTGGCGGCTCTGCCTCACCCGCGTGCAGCACGCGCATCGCCAGCAGGCACTGCTGCGCGGCGCGGTCGGCGGCCGCGGCGAGATCGCCGTCGGCCTTGTGCACGAGCACGCCGTCGGCGAGTTCCATGACGCCGCGCTTGATGCCCTGCAGCTCGTCGCCGGCGGCCGGCGACAGCAGCAGCAGGAAGAAGTCGACCATGCCGTGCACGGCGACCTCCGACTGGCCGGTGCCGATCGTCTCGACCAGCACGACGTCGTGCCCCGCGGCCTCGCACAGGAGCATCGCCTCGCGCGTACGCGCGGCGACGCCGCCGAGCGTCTCGCCGCCCGGCGACGGCCGGATGAACGCGCGCGGCTCGCGGCTCAGCTCGGTCATCCGCGTCTTGTCGCCGAGGATGCTGCCGCCGGTGACCGCGGAACTCGGGTCGACGGCGAGCACGGCGACGCGGTGGCCGTTTGCGCACAGCCGCAGGCCGAGCGCCTCGATCAGCGTGCTCTTGCCGACGCCAGGCGCGCCGGTGATGCCGAGGCGCAACGCGGCGCCGGTGTGCGGCAGCAGGTCCTGCAGCAGCGCTTCGGCGGCCGCGACGTCGGCCTCCCGCCGGCTCTCGACCAGCGTGATGCCGCGGGCCAGCGCGGCGCGGTCGCCCGCGCGGATCGCCGTTGCCAGGGAAGCCGCCGCCATGCGGCGAACGCTACGCGCCGTCGGCCGGCGGTCCAGCGACGCACGGTGGCCGACGTGAAGATTCCTTCACGCAGTCAGCCGATTCTTCACCGAAGTGTCGTCAATCCGGCCGCTAGCCGACCTCGATAGGGCCGCCATGCAAGACCAGGGTTCGAGGAAGGTTCGGCGTGGCGCAGTGCTCGGCCTGCTGGTGGCGACGGCGTGTGCGACGCCGTGCGGAACGGGTGGCGACTTGCAGGCGCAGGCGAGCCGCGGCGACGGGCGTGCGGCCTACCGCCTGGCGCTGCAGTGCGAGAACGGCACACCCGAGGCGGCGCCCGATCTCCAGGCGGCGGCGCGCTGGTACACGGTCG
>CAYMRG010000649.1:0-3187 GCA_964392555.1 uncultured candidatus Brocadiaceae bacterium | reverse complement strand
GGGCTCGGCACGCTGAGCCTCGTGGTCGGCGGACCGGTGTTCTTCCGCGCGGCGCTGGCGGGCCTGAAGAACGGCGTGGTCCACATGGACCTGCCGATCTCGCTCGGCGTGCTGCTGGCCTACGCCGGCTCGGTCTACGGCCAGCTCACCGGCGGCCAGACCTACTTCGACACCGTCGCGATCTTCCTCGCGTTGATGCTCGCCGGCCGCTTCCTGCAGCAGCGCACGCTGGCCCGCAGCCGCGAACAGGTGCTCGCCGACGACGGCGCGGAGCACATGCGCGCGCGGCGCGTCGTCGCCGGCGCGGTCGCGCTGGTGCCGGTCAAGCAGCTCGTCGCCGGCGACGAGCTGCTGGTGGCGCCCGGCGACCTCGTGCCGGTCAAGGCCGAGCTGCTCGCGGACCTCGGTTCGTTCTCGCTCGACTGGATCTCCGGCGAAAGCGAGCCGCGCGCGTTCGCCGCCGGCGAAGCGATCCCCGCGGGTGCATTCCAGGCCGGGCGCACGGCGGGGCGCGTGCGCGCGACCACCGACTACGCGGGCTCGGGCCTCGCCGAGCTGCTCGGCCGCGAGCCGATCGATCGCGAGGACACGCGCGGCCGCGTGCGCTTCTGGGACCTGCTCAACCGTTGCTACGCCGGCGGCGTGCTGCTGGCGGCGGCGATCGGCGGCGGCATCTGGGCGGTGATCGAGCCGGCGCGCGCGCTGCCGGTCGCGATCTCGGTGCTCGTCATCACCTGCCCGTGCGCACTCGGCATCGCGCTGCCGCTCGCGTTCCACCTGGCGCTGGCGCAACTGCGCCGCCGCGGCGTGTTCGTGCGGACGAAGAGCCTGCTCGACAAGGCGCGCGTCGTGCGCAAGGTCGTGTTCGACAAGACCGGCACCGTGACGTTCGGCGGTCTGCGCGCGACGGCCGATGCGCTGCCCGAAGGCGACGCGTTGGCCGTGCTGGCGACGCTGGCCGCGTCGAGCAACCACCCGGTTAGCCAGGCGGTGCTGCAGGCGCTGCCGCAGACGCCGTTCCGCGGCGAACTCGTCGTCGGCGAGCTGCCCGGTCGCGGTCTCGAGGTCCACGCCGATGGCGCGGTCTGGCGGCTCGGCAACCGCGCATTCGCCGGCCTCGACGAACGGCGAGACGAGCGCCGCGAGGTCGTGTTCACGAAGGACGGCGCGCTGGTCACCTCGTTCGCGCTCGAAGAGGACTTCCGTTCGGGCGCGGCGCACGAGATCGCCGCGCTGCAGCGCCGCGGCCTCGATGTGCACCTGCTGTCCGGCGACAAGCCCGAGCGCACGGCTCGCGCGGCCGAGCTGCTGGCGATCCCGCCGACCAACGCGCGCGGCGGCATGTCGCCGCAGGACAAGGCTATTGCTGTGCGCGCGCTCGACGGCGCGACCGTGATGATGGTCGGCGACGGCATCAACGACGCGCCGGCTTTCGCCGAGTCGTTCTGTGCCGGCACGCCGGCGATGGATCGCCCGGTGCTGCCCGCGCGCGCCGACTTCTGTTTCCGTGGCGCGCAGGCCGGCGCCGTCGCCGCGGTGTTCGACACCGCGCACCAGCTCGCGCACGTCGTGCGCACCGACCTGGTGCTCGCCCTCGTCTACAACGTGACGACGCTGACGCTGTGCTTCGCCGGGCAGATGACGCCGGTGCTCAGCGCGGTGCTGATGCCGATCAGCTCGGTCACGCTCGTCGTCCACACCGCGTGGCGCTTCGCCCGCACCCGGAGCTTCGCATGAGCATCGTGCCCCTGCTGCTGTTCTGCAGCCTCGCGCTGGTGATCGGCTCGATCGTCCTGTTCGTCTACTCGGCGAAGCAGGGCGATTGCAGCGACGCCGAGCGTCTCTGTCTCCTTCCGCTCGAAGACGACGCCGATGCGCGCGCTCCGGGCGAAACCAACCAACCCTCCTCCTCTCCCAATCCAAGGTAAGACGTCATGCATCAAGCCACCGTCACCGAAACGCGCCGCGTCACCTACGACGACGGCACCGTGCGCGGGTTCGTGTGGGCCAGCGTCGTGTGGGGCATCATCGGGCTGCTCGTCGGGCTCGTCTGTGCGCTCCAGCTGAGCTTCCCGGCTCTCAACGCCGATCTGCCATTCCTGACCTTCAGCCGGCTGCGCCCGCTGCACACCAACGCGGTGATCTTCGCGCTGGTCGGCAACATGATGTTCGCGGGCATCTACTACAGCACGCAGCGCCTGCTGAAGGTCCGCATGGCGTCGGACCTGCTCAGCAAGGTCCACCTGTGGGGCTGGCAGCTGATCATCCTCGGCGCGGCGCTGACGCTGCCCTTCGGCATCACGCAGTCGAAGGAGTACGCCGAACTCGAGTGGTTCCTCGACATCGCAGTCGCGCTCGTCTGGGTCGCGTTCGCGGTCAACTTCTTCTGGTCGCTGGCGATCCGCAACGAGAAGAACCTCTACGTCTCGCTGTGGTTCTACATCTCGACGATCCTGACGATCGCCGTGCTCTACATCGTCAACAACCTGTCGTTGCCGGTGACGATGACGAAGAGCTACGGCGTGTTCGCGGGGGCGCAGGACGCGCTGACGCAGTGGTGGTACGGCCACAACGCGGTCGCGTTCTTCCTGACGACGCCGATCCTCGGGATCATGTACTACTTCCTGCCGAAGGCGGCCGATCGCCCGGTGTTCAGCTACCGGCTCTCGATCCTCCACTTCTGGTCGCTCGTCTTCATCTACATCTGGGCAGGCCCGCACCACCTGCACTACACCGCGTTGCCGCAGTGGGCATCGACGCTCGGCATGGTGTTCAGCGTGATGCTGTGGATGCCGTCGTGGGGCGGCATGATCAACGGACTCCTCACGCTGCGCGGTGCGTGGAACAAGGTCGCCGAAGAGCCGGTCCTCAAGTTCTTCGTCGTCGCGATCACGTTCTACGGAATGTCGACGTTCGAGGGCCCGATGCTCTCGGTGAAGAGCGTCAACGCACTCTCGCACTACACCGATTGGAACATCGCGCACGTCCACGGCGGTGCGCTCGGCTGGGTCGGTTTCATGATCTTCGGCATGATCTACTGGCTGGTGCCGCGTCTGTTCCAGACGCAGCTGCACTCGAAGAAGCTCGCGACCACGCACTTCTGGGTCGCGACGATCGGCATCGTGCTCTACGTCGTGTCGATGTGGGCCTCGGGTATTTCGCAGGGCCTCATGTGGCGCGCCTTCGA
>CAYMRG010000648.1:0-3192 GCA_964392555.1 uncultured candidatus Brocadiaceae bacterium | reverse complement strand
GAGGCCGAGCACGTCCTCGCGCAGCCGGGCCGCGTCGCGCAGCGCCTGCAGGAAGTGGCCGGGCACGTCGGCGACGGCGCCGTCGGCGAACATCCGCAGCGCCAGCTCGGCGCGCGGGTTGTAGAAGCCGGTGCCGACCAGGTGGCCGTCGCGGTCGCGCACCTTGACCGCGCCGCCGGCCGGCAGTTGCGTCGCCGGCTTCTGGATCATCTTGCGGTAGAACCACGGATGCCGGCCGTTGACGCGGATCTTCAGCCGCAGCTCGGGCAGCGCGCGGCGTTCGCCGCGCTCGCGCCGGTCACCGCGTTCGTTGCCGTCGCCGCGGTCACCGCGATCACCGCGCGCACCGCGGCCGGCGTCGTTGGGCGCGCGACGGCTCATCGGCCCGTCTTCACCGGCGCCGGCGGCGGGGTCGGCAAGGGCCGCGGTTCGCGCTGGATCTCCGCCAGCACGACTTCGACGGCCTTCTCGAGCTGCGGGTCGCGGCCGGCGAGCAGCGCCGCGACGTCGTTCTCGACGACGATGTCCGGGTCGACGCCGTGGCCCTCGATCGTCCACGTCGGGCCGGGCTCGGTGTTGCCGAACTCGGGCACGTTGACCGTGCCGCCGTCCATCAGCATGCCGCGGTTGGTGATGCCGATGATGCCGCCCCACGAACGCTTGCCGACCAGCTTGCCGAGGCCGGCGCGGCGGAACATCGCCGGGAAGATGTCGCCGTCGCTGGCCGACGTCTCGTTGAGCAGGCAGACCAGGTGGCCCTGGAACAGCGCCTGCGGGTACGGCCGGTAGCCGGTCGTGCGACCGAACGTGCACATCAGAAGTTTGCGCTGCAGGCGGTTCAACACCATCTGCGAGACGTTGCCGCCGCCGTTGCCGCGGTCGTCGATGACCAGGCCCTGCTTGTCGCGCTGCGGGTAGTACTGGCGGATGAACTCGGCGATGCCGTCCGGGCCCATGTCGGGCAGGTGGATGTAGCCGAGCGCGCCGTCGGAGAGCTGCGCGGTGCGCGCGCGGTTCGCCGCGACCATCGTGTGGTAGTTGAGCTTCTCCTCGCTGGCGATCGGCTGCAGCAGCACCGTGCGCGCTGCGTCGCTGCCGCGCTGCACGCGCAGCGCGATCGTGCGGTCGCCCTTGCCGCGCAGCAGCCGGTAGGGGTTCGTGGTAGGCGCCAGTTCCTCGCCGTCGATCGCCAGCACGGTGTCGCCGGCCTTCAGGTCGACGCCGAGCGCGGTCGCCGGCGAACGGTACTCCGCGTCGTCGTTCTCGCCGTCGAGCAGGTGGTCGATCACGTAGTGGCCGGCCTTGGCGTCCCAGCGCAGGCGCAGGCCGAGCAGCGCCGCCGACGGCCGCGCCGGCGCGCCGGTGTCGCCGCCGCTGATGTAGGCGTGGCCGATGCTGAGCTCGGCGATCATCTCGCCGATCACGTAGTTGAGGTCGCTGCGGTGGCGGGCGAAGCGGACCAGCGGCTCGTAGCGCTCGCGCAGCGCCTGCCAGTCGTAGCCGTGCATGTTCGGCACGTAGAAGAAGTCGCGGTAGCGGCGCCAGACCTCGGCGAAGATCTGCGGGAACTCGGCCGCCGGCACCTTGTCGACGACGAGGCCGTGCAGGTCGAGCTGCTTCTGCCCGTCCTTGCCCTTGGTCGACGCGGCGGTGACGACGAAGCGTCCGCCGGTGCGCAGCAGCAGGTGCTCGTGATCGGGCGATACGGTGTAGCCGCCGACGTCGCCGGCGATCTGCTCGCTCTTGCGTTCCTTCCTGTCGAAGGCGTGCAGGGTCGTCGGCTGGTCGCTGCCGCGGCCGTAGTAGTTGCCGCCGCGCTTCGTGAACAACAACCCGTCCTTGGTCACCTCGAGGCTGCCGTAGTTCTCGAGCGGCAGCGGCAGCGCCTCGACGCGGTCGGCGAGGCCGTCGAAGTCGATCGCGATCGGCTGCTCGAACTTCGCTGCCGCGGGTTCGTCGGCGGCCGCCTTGACGGCCTCGTCGGACTGCACCGGCAGCCACGGGCCGAGGTCCTTGCGCAGCGCCAGCGCGAACACGCCCCAGGCGCGGTCGACCTGGAAGTCCCATTCGTATTCGCCGGCGAGCCGCGGCGCGAAGCCGCGCAGGCCGAGGAAGAACAGCCGTTCGCCGCGCAGATCCCAGACCGGCTGCGTGTCGTTCGCCAACGGCCGCGAGACCGTGTGCAGCGACCGGTCGGCGAGCGTGAAGATGCGCAGCTTGCCGAGGTCGTTGGCGTCGGTCATCGAGAACGCGAGGTGGCCGGAGCACGGTGACCACGTCGCGTCGTTGATCTGGCCGTGCTCCTCGTCGGCGACCGTGACGAGCTCGCCGGTCGCGACGTCGGCGAGCCGCAGCACGCCGTCCTTGTCGCCGAACGCGAGCCACTTGCCATCCGGCGACCAGCGGAGACCGCCGAGCTGCGCGGTGAGGCCGAAGGTCAGCTTGCGCGCCGGCGCGGCGCCGAGGTGGTCGACGAGCCAGATCTGCTCTTCGCCGTCGGCGTCGCTGACGAACGCGATCGTCGCGCCATCGGGCGAGAACGCCGCGTGCTTGTCGTGCGCGCCCGGCGAGCGCGTCAGGTTGCGGACGTCGCCGTGTTCCTTGGGCACGGTCAGGATCTCGCCGCGCGCGGCGAACACCGCGCGGCCGCCGCCCGGCGACAGGTCGAAGTCCTCTATCAGGCCGTCGGCCTCGACCTGCACCGCGCGCGCCAGCAGGCCTTCGTCGGGCACGTCGACCTGGATCGGGTGTTCCTCGCGCGAACGGCAGTCGAGCCACCACAGCTCGCCGCCCTTCTCGTAGACGATGGCGTTGTCCTGCGGGCCGCCGGCGCTCGGCCAGCGCACGTCCCAGGTCGTGCTGGTGGTCTCCTGGTGCGCGGCCTGGCCCTGTGCGTCGCACGACCACAGGTTCAGCGTGCCGCTGCCGTACCACAGCCGCTCGCCGATCCACATCGGGTCGCGGTCGGTGCGCGGGTGGTTGGTGACGTTGGTCGCGTTGCCGGTCGCCGGGTCGAACACCCAGAGATCGCTGGCCCAGCCGCCCTCGTAGCGCTTCCACGTGCGGAAGTCGCGGAACAGCGGCGAGTAGACGATGCGGCGGCCGTCCGGCGAGAACTCGCCGGCGCCGGCGGTCGGCATCGGCAGCGCGACCGGCAGCGCGCCTTGCCGCGCCGCCGCGCTCGGCACGGCC
>CAYMRG010000647.1:2662-3207 GCA_964392555.1 uncultured candidatus Brocadiaceae bacterium | reverse complement strand
GGAACGTGCCGGCCGCCGAATGCACCACGCGCGACTCCGAGGTGACGCACCAGAAGTCCCGCCGCATTGCCGGCAACGGCGAACTCGCCGCCGAGGCGGCGAAGCTCGACACGCCGGTGCACCCGCGCCAGAAGACGCCCGCCGAGTTCCGGATCATCGGCACCTCGCGGCGGCGCTTCGACCTGCCGTCGAAGACCGACGGCAGCGCGATCTACGCCACCGACGTGCGCCCGCCCGGGCTGCTGTATGCGGCGGTGCGCGCGGCGCCGGTGTTCGGCGGCACCCTGCAGTCGGTCGACGAGCAGCCGCTCGCCGGCCGCCGCGGCATCCGCAAGCTCGTGCGCCTGTCGAACGCGGTGGCCGTGGTCGCGGAGTCGACCTGGCAGGCGCAGCAGGGACTCGCCGCGCTCGAGCCGCAGTTCAGCGACGGCGGCAATGGCGCGGTGACCAGCGCAAGCTGGTTCGCGCAGCTGGCGAAGTCGCTGGACGGCCCCGACCTCAAGAAGGATTTCAGCAGCGGCGACGCCGCGGCCGCGCTCGCCGGT
>CAYMRG010000647.1:0-2652 GCA_964392555.1 uncultured candidatus Brocadiaceae bacterium | reverse complement strand
CGTCGAAGCCGAATACCGCGTGCCCTACCTCTATCACGCCACCATGGAGCCGCTCGGCGCCACGGTGCGCGTCGCCGACGGCCGCTGCGACATCTGGACCGGCACGCAGAACCCGCTGAACTCGCGCCATCTGGCCGCCGAGGTCACCGGCCTCGACCCCGATGCGATCACGGTGCACAACCAGCTGATCGGCGGCGGCTTCGGGCGACGCCTGCCGAACCCGGGCGACTTCCTCGAGCAGGCGATCCGCATCGGCCAGGCGTTGTCGCCTGCGCCGGTGCAGCTGACCTGGACGCGCGAGGAAGACCTGCGGCACGGCTTCTACCGGCCCGCGACAGTCGCGCGCTTTCGCGGCGGCGTCGATGCCCAGGGCGCACCGATCGCCTGGATCGGCGCCTATACCGGCGACGGTGAAGGCCCAGCCGCGCATCCGCTGTACCTCGTGCCGAACCAGGACATCCGTCGCGCGCCCTCCGGCGGCCACGTGCCCGTCGGCCCATGGCGCTCGGTCACCAATTCCTATCACGGCTTCTTCCTCGAGTCGTTCGCCGACGAGCTGGCGCATGCCGCCAGCCGCGACCCGTTGGAGTTCCGCCGCACCGGCCTCGCCGCAAAGCCGCGGCACCTTGCCGTACTCGAGCGCGCCGCGGCGCTCGCCGGCTGGGGCACGCCGCTGCCACCGGTCGAGGGCCTGCGCCGCGGCCGCGGCATCGCGATCCACGAGAGCTTCGGCACGATCGTCTGCGAGGTCTGCGAAGTCGCGGTCGATGACGCCGGCGCGCTGCGCGTCGAGCGCGTCTGCGCGGCGGTGGACTGCGGCATCGTCGTGAACCCCGAGACCGCGCAAGCCCAGGTCGAGGGCGGCATCAACTTCGGCCTGTCCGCGGCGCTCGGCGAGCGCATCAGCATCGAGGGCGGTCGCGTCGCCGAATCGAATTTCCACGACTACCCGCCGCTGCGCCTGCCCGAGGCGCCGCGGATCGAAGTGGAGTTCATCCGCTCGGAAGCGGCGCCCGGTGGCCTCGGCGAGCCGGGCACGCCGCCGATCGCCGCGGCGCTCGCGAACGCGGTGTTCGCGGCCACCGGGGTTCGCGTGCGCGAGCTGCCGCTGCGCGACGCCGACCTGTCGCGTCGCGCCTAGGGCATCGGCAAGGTCGACTCGACTCCCGGCGGCAGCTGCTGGTCGAACACGGTCAACAGCACCGCCGTGCCTGCATACGAGGCCATCACCGCCGTCAGGCTGACCAGCGCGCGCCGGCCGAGCAGCTGCTCGGCCTCGGCGTAGGTCTCCGGCTGCACGCGCCGCTGCGCGAACACCTCGCGCCCGAGACGGATCACGATCGCCTCGCGCGGCGGCAGGCCCTCGACCGCGCCGCGCCGGCGCACCACCTCGATCGTGCGTGCGTCGAGCCCCGCCTTCAGCGCCTCGCGTTCGTGCGTGGTCCATTCGAAGGCCTGGTCCATGCCGCGCGCCGCGACCAGGATCGCGAGCTCGGTCAGTGCCGGGCCGAGCTCTGGCAGCGTCCGCAGCGCGCGGTTGTAGGCACGATGTACCGCCACCAGCGACGGGCTGTGCAGCATGATGCCGCCCGGCCCCTGCAGGCCCGCGACCGAGGTGGCTGAGCGCGTCGTGACCTCGTCGTAGATCGACTGCACCGCCGGCTCCAGGTCCTGGCGCTTGACGACGGGCAGGCGGTTCAGCGACTCGGGGTCGATGTCATTGGGCCAGCAGGGCATGCCTAATACCTCGCGTTCCACCCGGCGCGCCTGGCGGCGCGCCGCAATCAGGATTCATCGACCCGCACGTCGACCGGCATCGCCGCCAGCGCGGCGAAGCGCTGCTGCCGGCGCCGGATCGGCCACCAGTCGTAGAGGAAGATCTCGACCGGGCGCCACAGGCCCACCCAGCCGATGATCAGCAGGCCCTCCGCCAGCACTCCCGAACGCAGGCCCGGCGGCAGCGACCCGCGCGCCGACAGGCAGGCGCCGAGGAACACCAGGCCGATCGCGAGGTTGGTCGCGCCGCGGCCCAGCAAGCGTCGCAGTTCGACCGCCGATTGCGCCGCGCGGAACTGGAAGTGGCGGCCGATCGCCTCGGGCAGGCTGCGCCCGAGGCCGGACTCCAGGTCCTGCGCGGGCAGGTGGACCCGCAGCCGGATCGGCCGCGACGCACCGATGTCGCGCACGGCGTCCTCGAGGTAGGTCTCCGCGACCGGGTCCAGGTCGCGCTCGCGGAACGGCGCGGGATCCAGCGTCTCGAAAAGCTGCCGCACGTCGCGCAGCCGGATGTCGACGAGCCACCACTCGCCATCGCGGCGATAGGCGGACAGGTGGGGATGGGCCCGCGGCGTCACCCCCGCAGTATAGGCGGGGAGGCCGCGGGTTCCTTCCGGCCCTCGAACGCGTAGTAGATCAGGTGCGCGACACCCACGGCCACCAGCACCCAGCCGATGCGGTACACCGTGTCGTCGACCGCACCGTTGCGGGTCAGCACCAGCGCCGCGCCGATGCCGCCGATCACCAGGCCCCGCAACAGGAAGCGCGGCTTGCGCATCGCCTTGGCCAGCTCGAGCTGCGCCTCCGGGTCGTTCGCCTCGGGCGGCAGTTCGATACCCTTCTCGATGGCCGCCATGCGCTCGCGGTGCCGCTGCT
>CAYMRG010000646.1:0-3212 GCA_964392555.1 uncultured candidatus Brocadiaceae bacterium | reverse complement strand
TGGTGGTGAGAAGTGCGGGCGCCGCATGTCTCACCGAGCGCCTCGCCCGAGTGCGGCGAAAGCGGCGCGCACGGTCGTGGTAGTGGAAAAGTGCGGGCGCGGCATGTCTCACCGAGCGCCTCGCCCGAGTGCGTCGATTTCGTCGTCCTGCAAGGAAGGCGAGCCGAAGCGCGCGGAGGCGGGGCCTTCGCCCCGCCGAGCACGCTTCGGCTCGCCTGACGCCGCAGGACGGCGAAAGCGACGCACTCGGGCAGCGGCGCCAGAAGCTGGGCGTAAAGAGGGCCAGCAGCGTCAGCAGCTCGAGGCGACCGAGCACCATCTGCAGCGACATCGCCAGTTTGGTCCAGCCGTGCAGTTCACCGTAGCCGCCGAACGGCCCGACGTTGGGGCTCGTCAGTGGGATCGAGGCGGCGTTGGCGAGCAGTGCGGAGCCCGCCGAGGTCGGCTCGACGATCGCCAGGGCCGGGCCGCACGAACCCTGCATGCTGGCCGAGACGCTGAGCGCTGCGACGAAGTCGAGGCGGTCGTCGCAGGCGAGGACGATGCTGCCGATCACGACCGAGACGATCCACAGCAGCACGATCGCGAGGATCGACGAGATCACACCGGCCGGCAGCACCTCGTCGTCGAGCTTGATGCGCTCGACGCTCTTCGGCCGGACGAAGTGGCGGATCGTGTAGGCGAGCAGCTTCAGCACCACCAGCAGCCGCACCTGCTTGAAACCGCCCGCGGTCGAGCCGGTGCAGCCGCCGACGAACATCGACAGGAACAGGACCACCGTGGCGAGCGACGGCCACGCCTGGAAGTCGGCGGTCGCGTAGCCGGTCGAGGTCAGCACGCTGATGCCGTTGAACATGGCCTGGCGCATGGCCGTGGCGAGTCGCTGGCCGGCGCGGTGCAACGCGAACGTGATCACGCCGACGACGGCCAACGAGTAGATGCGGAATTCCCCGGTGCGCACGAGCGTCGGCACGCACCGCCAGCCTTGGCGCCAGTTGGCCGCGGCGACCGCCATGCTGGCACCGGCGAGGAACATGAACAGCGCCAGCACGAGCTCGCCGCCCAGGCTGTCGAATTCCTGGATCGACGCGCGCGTGGAGTAGCCCCCCGTGGCCATCGCGGTGAAGGCGTGGCAGATGGCATCGAACCAGGCGAAGTCGCCGATCGCGACCAGCGACAGGGCGCAGGCGGCGGTCAGCAGGCCGTAGATGGTCGCGATCAGCCGCGCCTTCTCGGCGGCGCGCGGCTGGTAGCTGTCGGTGCCGACGCCGACCGACTCCGAGGACAGCAGGTTCTTGCCGGTGACGCCCATCGCCGGCAGCAGGGCGACGAACACCAGGACGATGCCGAGGCCGCCGAACCACTGCGTCATCGCCCGCCACAGCAGCAGGCTGCGAGGGACGTGGGGGATCGGCAGGTTGTCGCCGCTGCCGAGCACCGTGGCGCCGCAGGTGGTCCAGCCGCTGACGGTCTCGAAGATCGCATCGCAGGGGTCGACGAGCATGCCCGACCACAGGAAGGGCACCGCGCCGATCAGGCTGGCGAGCACCCAGGCAAGGCCGGCGACCGCGATCGCTTCCTTGCGGAACACCTGCCCTGTGCTGTGCCGGCCGGCGACGAACAGCAGGCTCGTGACCAGCGCGCCGATCGTGATGCCGGAGACGAATCCGGCAACCGGCGCGAACTCGCCCGTGTCCGCTTCGCCGAGGGCGAACAGCAGCGGCGGCAGCTGCGCCACCGTGAGGAAGGCGGCGAAGCCCGCCATCAGGCGCGCAACCTGGGCGATGTTCATCGCCGCCGGTTATCGCGAGGCCTCGGTCACCCCGCAATGGCCAGCGCCCGATGGTCAGCCGGATGCCGCGTGGGCGAGCTCGGCGGCGAGGCGGCCGACCAGGGGCCCGAACTTGAAACCATGCCCGCTGCACGCGGTCACCGCGATGCAGCGCGGGGCGTCGGGCAAGGGCGCGGCGGCGATCCGTTGGTCCGCGGTCATCGTGTAGAGGCAGCGCTCGACGTGTGTCAGCCGCAGCGGTACCGCGAAGCAGCGCTCGGCGGCGGCGAGGGCGGCAGGATCGGTCGTCGTCGCCGGCTGGTCGGGGTCGTCGGCGGGGCCGCTGGTGCGATGGACGGCGAACTTCACGCCGCGCACGCCGTCGGCAGGCAGGCCATAGCAGAAGCCGTCGGGACCCGGCGCGATCCGGCACCAGACCGGGAACGTGCCGGGTGCGATGGCCGCCGCTGGGGCGGCGAGTTCGCCGTAGCCGACGGTCTGGAACAGCGCGGTCGTCGCGGTCGGCCAGGTCACCAGGCGCGGCGCCCACGCGCCGGCCGCGAGGACGACGCTGCGCGCGCGCACCGTGCGGAGCGCGGTGACGACGTCGACCGTGCCATCTCCCTGGTGAATGCCTGCAACCGGTTCCCGCCAGTGCAGCGCGACGCCGGCCTCGGTCAGCCACGTGCGCAATCCCTGCATCGTCGCGGCGGCGCCCAGCACGACGGCCTCGCGATCCTCGAGCACCAGGTCGTCCTCGGCGAAGGCGAGCAGCGGGAAGCGGCGCCGTGCCGCCGCGACCGCCAGCGGCGCGACGGCCGCCCCGGCTGCGCGGGTCGCCGTCGCGTAGGCGGCGATCGGACCGCGGCGCGGACCGAAGAACACGCCCGGCGTCGGCGTGCGCAGCGCCGCCCCGAGCGCGTTCTCGAGCACCGGCCAATCGCGGCGCAGCGCGGTCTGTGCCAGCTGCACGAAGTCGGCGCGTTCGTAGGTGGCGCGGCCGATGCGGGTCACACCGTGCGAGCCGCCGAGCGTGTGGTCGGCGTCGCCGCGTTCGAACACGGCTACCCGGCGCGCGCCGAGCCGGACGGCCCAGAACGCGGCGCACAGCCCGTGGATACCCGCGCCGACGATGGCGCAGTCGAGCGTCGCGGCGCTGCCGACCATGCCACCGAGCATCCGCAACGGCGCATCTGCGCACAACCTTGGTCCGTCCCACGGTGGAAATCGCCCCAGACCAGGGCTACATCTCGGTGGTATAGTCCTTCCGCTTCCGACCCCGCCTCGTCGTCATGAAGGTCACCCTCGTCCACCCGCCGGTCTACATCAACAAGAACGGCCTGACGGCGTTGCGACCGAGCTTGCCGCTCGGCCTCGCCTACATCGCCGCGGTCCTGCGCGACGACAAGCACGCGATCCAGGTCATCGACGCGCTCGGCTC
>CAYMRG010000645.1:0-3212 GCA_964392555.1 uncultured candidatus Brocadiaceae bacterium | reverse complement strand
CGCCGCGCGCAGCACGACGGCACGTGGATCAAGTTCGCCGAGATGGCGACCTGGGACGACTACGAGAAGCTCGGCTACCAGGCGCACTCGCAGGCCTGGTCGCGCATCGACTACCTGATGACGCTCGATGCGGAGAAGGTCGGGCTGATGCTGCAGAAGCTCAAGTCGCTGCCGCCACCGGCGGATGGTGGCTGGTCGTTCGCGGCCGGCAACGCGTTGGCCGTGAAGCTGCTCGCCGAGCTGTTCGAGTTCGACGCCGACACCTTCGACGCGAAGTGGCGCGAGTGGGTGCTGAAGACCTACCCGAAGAAGTGAGCGCCGTGTCGATGAGCCGCGCCGGAGTGTTGCTGGCCCTCGCGGCCTGCGCCGCGCCCCCTGCACCACCCGCGCCGGCGCCGACCGCCGAACTCGACGGTGCCGCGGCGCTGGCGCGCTTCGCGGCGCTGGCCGGCGACTACGACGTCGGCGACGGCAGCGGCGCCGCCGTCGTCGCGATCGCCGTCCTCGCCGGCCGGCAGGCGGTCCGCGAGGAGTGGACGTGGCCGAGCGGCAAGAAGGAGCTGACCGTGTTCTTCCTCGACCACGGCACGCTGCGGGCGACGCACTACTGCCACTCCGGGGTGCAGTCGACGATGATCCTGCAGGCCGCGACCGCGGACCAGCTCGTGTTCCACATCACCGCGGCGGCGAACCTGTCGGCCCCGACGGCCGACCACAACACCGGCTTCGGCTACCACCTGGGCGATCCCGCGCGGCTGCTGCGCGACGAGGAATGGCTCGCGAACGGGCGCATCGCGCACAGCCAGGACGTGCTGCGGCGGCGGCCGCCGCCCGATCGCGCGACGCGGCCGTGACTGCGCTGGGCCGCGCAGTAGACTGCGCGCCGTGCAGGCTTCGCTCGTGCTCGCGATCGCCGGTGCCGGCGCCGTCGGCGCCGTGTCCCGCTACCTCGTCGGGCTGCTGGTCGCCGGCCTGCTGCCGGGCTGGCCGCTGGCGACGCTGGTCGTCAACGTCGTCGGTTGCTTCGGCTTCGGCCTGTGCTGGAGCCTCGGCCATGGTCGCTGGGCTGCGCTGACCGAGGTCGCGGTGCTGGTCGGCTTCTTCGGCGCGTTCACGACGTTCTCGTCGTTCGCGTTCGACGGGCACGCGCTGTGGGAGCAGCGGCGGACCGGCGCGCTGTTCGCGAACCTCGCGCTGCAGAACGGGCTCGGCCTGCTGGCGATGTGGGGCGGCGTGACCGCCGGCCGTGCCCTGGTCGGGTGATCCGGGGCCAGACGCAGGCCGGTCGACTCGATAGCATCCCACCTGCCGCCCGCCTGCCCGACAGCGTCTCGACATGCGCAGACTTCCGGTCCTGATCGCGATCCTGTTCGCCCTGCTGGGCATCGGGCTCGGCCTGCGCGTGATGCTGCGCAGCGGTGCGCCGGCGGCCTCGCCGGCGACCCAGCAGGTGGTCTACCTCGGCGGCGTGCCGCAGGGCCACGTCTACGCCGGCGTCACCGAGGAGCCGGACAACGTCAACCCGTTCACCGCGGCGGGGGCGGCGGTGCGCCGCTACGTGCTCGGCCTGACCCACGAGACGCTGCTCGACAGCGACCCCGCGACCGGCGAGCTGCGGCCCGCTCTCGCCGCCGCCTTCGCGCCCGCCGACGACGGCATGTCGTGCCTGTTCACGCTGCGCGACGGCGTGCAGTTCGCCGACGGCTCGCCGATGACGATGGCGGACGTCGTCTTCGGCTGGGAGCTGGCGAAGAACGGCCATGCCGTGTTCGGCTTCTGCGGCGACGCCTTCCGCCGCGTCGCCGACGTCGAGGTGCTCGACGAACACCGGTTGCGTGTGACCTTCCGCGAACGGCACTTCGCCGCGCTGCGCACGGTCGGCGAAGCGTGGATCGTCGCCCAGCGGTCGTTCTTCGTCGATCGCATAGGCCGGCTGGCGGCGCAGCGCGGGGAGCCGGCGCCGGCGGTCGGCAGCGACGCGTTCGCGAGCCTGCTGCAGCAGATCCAGAACGAATGCGGCCCGGGCACCGGTCCATATGCGCTGCGCAACCCGCCCGAAGGCGGCGGGACGTGGCAGCCGCGGCAGGAGCTGCTGATGGTGCGGAACGACCACCATTGGCGGCGCGCCGCGGAGCCGGGCTGCTGGAACTTCGCCGGCGTGCGGCTGCTGTTCCGCGATCCGGCGGTCGGCATGTTCCACGCGTTGCTGCGCCGCGAGATCGACTGGTTCCCGTCGGCCGATCCGCTGTCGCTGCTGCAGCAGCGGCCCGACCTGGCGAAGGACTACCGGCCGTTGAGCTACGACTACCGCACCAACGGGGTGCTGCGCGTCATGTGGAACTGCCGCCGCAAGCCGTTCGACGATGCGCGGGTGCGGCGCGCGCTCGGCATGCTGTTCGACACGGCGACGATCGCCCCGCTGTTCGGCGCCGGCGCGCGCCCGGCGGTGGCGCTCGCCAAGCCCGACCGCCCCGAGTATCCGCGCGACCTGCAGCCGCTCGCCTGCGATCCGCCGGCGGCGCGGCGGCTGCTGCGCGAGGCCGGGTTCGATCCCGCGCAGGGCCACCCGTTGCACCTCGTGCTGCTCGCGCCGAACGGCAGCGAGCCGATCCGCCGCGCGCTCGACCTGTTCGCCGGCAACTGCAAGCTCGCGGGCGTCGACCTCGATCTGCACAACCGCGAGTTCCCGCAGTTCGTCGCCGAGAAATCGCGCGGCGAATGGGACGGCCTGCTCGGCGTGCAGTCGCTGCGCGCCTCCGGCGACCCCTACCCGCTGCTCCACAGCGAAGGCGCCGACAACGATGGTCACTGGTCCGATCCCGAGGCCGACCGGCTCGCGGCCGCCGCCAGCGTCGAGTTCGATCCGGCGAAGCGCGCGGCGCTGTGGCGCCAGCTGCACACGCTCGCCTACGAGCAGCAGGCCTCGACCTTGCTGGTCCACCCCGTCGTGACCGTCCTCTTCAACAGCCACCTGCAGAACGCCGTACCCGGCCCGCTCGGTCTCTGGCCCGAACGCTTTTGGGTCGCGCCGGAGTTCCAGCGGCAGTAGTTCGGGGCTCCTCTCCTCTCCTCTCTTCTGGTTTCTTTCTTCTCTGTTGTCTCTGTGTTCTCTGTGTTTAATTCTTCTTCTTCTTCTTCTTCTTCTTCTTCTTCTTCTTCTTCTTAGAGAGAGAAGAAAACCACAGAAGGAATAAACACAGAGAACACAGAGA
>CAYMRG010000644.1:0-3217 GCA_964392555.1 uncultured candidatus Brocadiaceae bacterium | reverse complement strand
CTGCTCGCCGAGCCGATCTCGGTCGAGCAGATCGCCGGGGCGGGGCTGGTGCTGGCCGGGGTGCTGCTGGTCAGCCGGAAGGGGCGGGCCTAGACCCGGAAGCGCGACACCATCGCTTCCATGCCGTGCGCCGTGCTGGCCATCGATTCGGCCGCGCGCGACGTTTCGTGGGTGATGGCGCTGGCTTCCTCGGCCTGCGTGGCGATGTCCTCGATCTTCTTGGCGACTTCCGTCGAGGCGGCCGACTGTTCGCGCAGGGCGCCGTCGACATCACCGACCAGTTCGGCGACGCGCTGCGCCATCTCGCGCAGGCGGGCGATCGCGTCGCCGGCCTGACCGGCGAAGGCGACGCTGCTGTCGACCAGTTCGACGCCGCGGCCGACGCCGGTGACGACCTCGCCGGTCGAGCGCTGGATGGCGGATACCATCTGCGAAATCTCGCCGGTCGAGAGTGCGGTCCGTTCGGATAGCTTGCGCACTTCGTCGGCGACGACGGCGAAACCTCGCCCGGCCTCGCCGGCGCGGGCGGCCTCGATCGCGGCATTGAGCGCCAGCAGGTTGGTCTGGTCGGCAATGTCCTTGATCACCGAGACGATGTCCGAGATCTTCTCGCTGTCGTTCTTCAGCTGAGCGATCTGGTCGGCAGCCGTGCGGACGACGTTGGCGACCTCGCCGATCTGCTGGACGAGCTGCTCGATGGCGGCGTGCCCCGTCCCTGCCTGGGCGTCGGATTCGTGGGCGACGCGGGCGGCCTCGCCCGTGTTGTCGGCAACGATGTTGATCGAGACTGTCAGCTGCTCGACGTTGGCGGCGATCGCGGAGGCTGCGGAACTCTGGATCGAGGCCGAGGTATCCATCTGCGCAACGGCTTCATTGAGATTCTTCGAGGAACCGAGAATATCGCGAGCACTGGCGGCGGTCTCGCGCATCGCGTTGCGCAGGGCGGTCTGCATTTCGGTCATGGCGTGAATCAGCTTGCCGACTTCATCTTCGCTGCCGGAGGGTAGCTGGGCGGTGAGGTCGCCCTTGGCGATCTGGCGGGCGCCGTCGACCGTTGCGGCGAGGCGGGCCGACATGCGGGCGGCGATCAGGAAGGTGCAGATGAAGGCGAGCGCGATGCCGGCGATGAGTGCGATCGTGCCGCCATTGGTCGCCGCCGCGACGTCACTGGCCGCAGCGAGGGCAGACTTGTCCGCGCCTTCGCGATTGATCTTCTGCAGCTGGTCCGTCTGGTCGCGCATGAAATCTGCAGCCTTGACCCATGTCGTCTTGCGCAGCTGCTGGGCTTCGTCCTGCTTGCCGGCCTTGGCGAGCGCGATGGCTTCAAGCACGGTGGCCTTGTAGTCGGCGGCCCCCTTGATGGCCTGCTGCAGCACCTTGCGCTCCTCGTCGCTGCCGGCCAGCGGCTCGAATTTCTTCAGCGCTTCGGACAGTTTGCCGTCGAGGTCGGCCAGTGATTTTTCGATCTTCTCGCGTTCGGCGTCGGTACTTGGCATCAGGTATTCGAGACTGCGCACCCGATAGCGCAGCCGCAGCTGGCTGATCTCGCCGGCTGCCTGGACCGAGGGCAGCCAGTTCTTGGCGAGTTCGTCGGTGCCGCGACCGACGGCCTTGATCTGGATGATGCAGAAGATGATTGCAGCGACGAGGACGCCACCGCTGATCAGGAAATTGAGGATGAGCTTGCCGCGCAGGCTCAGGTTGTCGAACCAGTTCATCATGTCCCCTCCAGCCGTTGTTGTTGTCGGTGCTGCTGGCGATACTGCGCCCCATGATAGACCTGCGCCGTAGCGCGAACAAGCTCCGCAGGCCGTGCGGTCAGGGGGCTGGCGGGACGATTGTCAGCGTGCGCCGCAGCGGCTTTCCGGCACGGGCCCGCAGCTGCCCGCAGCCGCCGTCGACATCCTGCCCGGCCGAGTTGCGCAGCTTGGTCAGGATGCCGTGCCGGTAGAGCGCCATCGCCATCGCGGCCGTCTTTTCCGCTGTGGGGCGGCGGTAGCCGAAGCCCTCGTTGCTGTTCCACGGGATCAGGTTCATCACGGCGTATTTGCCGGCGAGCAGGCGGGCGATGCCGTCGATCTCGGCCGCGTTGTCGTTGATGCCGTCGAGCAGCGTCCATTGATACTGGATCGGGTAACCGGTGGCGCGCGCCCAGGCCTCGGCGCGCTCGACCATCTCCTCGATGCCGATCTGCGGCGCGCGCGGCAGCAGGAGGGCACGCAGCTCCGGGTCGGTGGTGTGCAGCGAAAGGGCCAGTGCCGGCTTGACGCCGCCCTGCGGGATCGCCTCCAGCCGCTCGAAGACGCGACGGTCGCCGACGGTCGAGAAGACGAGGTTCTTGTGGCCGATGCCGCCCTCGCGGCCGAGCAGGTCGATCGCCTCGAAGACGTTGTCGATGTTGTGCGCCGGCTCGCCCATGCCCATGAAGACGACCTTCTTCACCGCGCGGCGCTGCCGGCCGAGCACCACCTGCGCGACGATCTCGGCACTGCCGAGCTGGCGCAGCAGGCCGTCCTTGCCGGTCATGCAGAAGGTGCAGCCGACGGCGCAGCCGACCTGGGTCGAGACGCAGAGGCCGTCGCGCGGCAGCAGCACGCTTTCGACCATCTGGCCGTCGGCGAGCGCGACGAGCAGGCGCGACGAGCCGTCTTCGCCTGCATGTTCGGAACGCACCTGCGCGAGGGCATCGAGTTCGGCCCACAGCGCAGGCAGGTCCTCGCGCACGGCCAGCGGCAGGTAGTCCTTGGCCGGCCGCGGCCCGCTGTCGAGCGGCTGCGTGATCAGCCAGGCGCGCAGCACGCGCTCCTCGTGGCCGGGTTTGGCGCCGAGCGCGCGCAGGCGCTGGCGGATGGCTTCGACGCGCATGGTGTCAGCGCGCGCCGGGCCGCGAACGGAGTGAGCGTGGGGGACGATTCATGTCAGACGGCGGTCAGGCGCCAGAGCGAGGTCTTCTCGGCGACGCGCGCCAGATGCAGCGGGTCGCTCGTGTCCATCGCCTTGCCGTGGCGCGGTCGGGTGTCGTGGCGCTGGATCAGCTTGAGGCCGGCGGCCTCGATCAGGCGAAGCACCTCTCCGCGCTGCCGCAGGCCGAGGTGCTCGGCGAAGTCGGAGAGGATCAGCCAGCCTTCGCCGCCCGGCGTCAGGTGGTCTTTCAGTCCGGCAAGAAAGCCCTTGAGCATGCGGCTGTCGGGGTCGTAGACCGCAGCCTCGATCGGCG
>CAYMRG010000643.1:0-3219 GCA_964392555.1 uncultured candidatus Brocadiaceae bacterium | reverse complement strand
AGCAATCCGCAGCACGCGACCTGGCCGGTGCTGCTGATGCTCGCCGCCGACGACCAGCCGCTGCGCGAACGCGAGGACATCTGGCTGCGGTTCCGCGACCAGGGCGAGTTCCGCACCTACGGCGAGTACATCGGCGGCATCGCGCAGCAGTTCGACATGCAGTCGGCGCGGCGCGTCAGCCCGCTCGCCTTCAGCTACGGCTCGATCCAGATGATGTGGAAGGACGGCGGCGTGTGCGGAACGATGGGCAACATCGGCGCGCGCACCTGGCGCATCGTCGGCGTGCCGGCCTCGACCGCGGGCCAGCCGGGGCACTGCGCGCTGGTGCGCATGGAGCAGGACCCGAAGACCGGCGCGTTCCGGTGCGTCGGCGGCCAGTACGCGACCGGCGGCGACGAGGTCACGACAGTGCACGCGGGTTGGAACTACGACGGCGTCGGCGGCCGCCGGCCGATGGTCTTCCACCAGTCGGTCGCGTGGGGCGTCGACCGCGGCGAAGCGTCGTTCGTCGACGGCCTGGTGCTGCGGCAGATGTGGGATGCGACCGCTGCCGAGGTGCGCGCGGCGCGGGCCACCGACTTCGTGCGGACCGCGGTCGACACCAACCCGTTCGCGCTGGCCGCGATCCTCGGCGCGATCGACGCGGCGCCCGACGCCACGGCCGCGCTCGGCGTGTTCGACGCGTTCGCCGAACGCTTCGATCGGACCGCCGGCGCCGGCGAGTTCGCGCTCTACCGCGACACCGTGCGCGACCTCGCCCACGCGCGTGCGCTCGCCCTGCCGGCCCCCGCGGATGCCGCCGCCGCGCAGGCGCTGCTGACCGAACTCGAACGCCAGGGTTGCGCATCGCCGGGCCTGCTCGCGCGCACGTGGCGCGCGATCGGCGGCGAGGGCGAGTTCACGCAGCGCTGCCTCGCGGCCGCCGCTCGCCACGTCGCGGCGCCCAATCGCACGCAGGCCGAGGCAGCCCGCTTCGCGAGCCACGTCGCCCAGTGGGCCGACACGCTGCGCGGCAAGCCGGCGAAGCAGCTCTGGGCCGAGCAGATGCTCGGTGCGTTCGCCGGCCACGAAGCGCTGCACCTGCGCGGCAAGCCGGTGCTCGACCCGACGGTCGCGGCGCTGTGCAGGCTGCTCGACCGCGAACCGCCGCGCGTCGACGGCTGACGCTCTACAGCACGCGGACCAGCAGACCGTTGGTCGCCGCGAACCCCTGCGGGCCACCCGGATCGAGCGTGAACGCCTGCGCGGTGAACACGAACCCGGCCGCGCCGGCGGGGATCGGCATCGCGAACGCGCCGTTGCCGAGCCCGTCGAACGGCACGGTCGCCGTGCCGAGCAGCGAACCGAGCAGCAGGTTGCAGCCGAACACCGGGAAGCTGCCCTGGCCGAGGCCGACCGCCAGCACCGCGAGCGATGCCGGCAGCCCACCGGTCAGCGCGAACGCGCAGGTCGAGGCGGCGGCGGGACACTCGTCGCCCGCGTCGAGCGTCGGCACGCCCGCCGTCCCCGCGCAGCCCGCGCCGTAGGCGCCGTCGCAGCCGACGGTGACGCAGGCGCTGAACACGGTCGCGTCGTTGCCGTGCACGAGGTAGACCGTCGCGCCCGGACCGAAGCCCGCGGCGAACGCCGACCACGGCACGGTGACGGCGACGTTGGTGCCCGAGGCGCAGAAGTGGTTCTGCGCGTGCGTCAGCGCCCCGTTCTGCGAACAGGTCGCGTTGCTGAAGTGCATGTGCGCGCAGGTCGCGAAGTTCTTCGAGTAGACGACGGTGACGTTGTCATTGGCGTCGAGGGTCACGCTCTGCAGCGTGACGACGTTCTGCGCGACGAGCGCCGCGGGGGCGAGCAGGAAGGTCAGGGCGTGGCGGCGTGGCATGGATGACAGTGTCGCAGACCCACGGCCAGCGCGACAGCGGGGCCTTTTCGTTCGACATGCGGTCGGCGCGAAGGGATGCTCCCGGTCCATGCTGCAACTGCCACGCGTCGGCGTCGCCGTTCTCTCCCTGGCCGCCGTCGGCCTTGCCCAAGGCAAGAACATCTTGTTCTACGGCAACAGCCTGTCGCTCTTCAACTGCGGCGTCGCCGCGGTCGTGCGCGGCATGGCGATCGACGCGGGCTTCCCGGCGCCGACCTGCCAGCTGCAACTGGTCAGCGGCATGGCTCTGCACTTCCACGCCACCGATCCCGCGCAGGTCGCGGCGATCACGAACTCGCTGCCGCCCGGGCAGCACTGGGACTTCGTCGTGATGCAGGGCATCTCGCACGAGACCACGACGACGCTCGGCAACCCGACGCAGTTCGCGGCCGACGCCGCGACGATCCTCGGCAACGTGCGCAACCACAGCCCGGCGGCGGTCGGCGTGTTGTTCCAGACCTATGCGCGCGCCCAGGGTCACGCGTGGTATCCCGGCACGTTCGCCAATCCGATGGTCATGAACGAGCAGGTGCGGACCACCTACCGCAACACGACCGCGCAGCTGAATGCGCTGTTCGGCCCCGGCGCAGCCGTCAATTCGGCCGTCGGCGATTGCGCGGCGCTGATCGAGTTCGCGCCGTCCTACTACTTCACCGACCTGCAGCACCCGGCGCCGGCCCTGACGTTCCTGTCCGGCATGTGCCTGTTCTCGACGATCTACGCCCGACGCGCCTGCGACGTGACGCCGAACGTCGGCCAGCCGAGCGCGCTCGCCACGCTGCTCACGAACTACAACTGGAACCTCAACGACTGGCGGCGGCTCGCCGGCATCGCCGACCGCTGCGCGGCGCGGTCGCTGCGCCGCTATCCGGGATCCGGCGACCAGCTACTGCTCGAGACCGGGACCGTGCCCGGCTACTGCATCGCCGCCCCGGTCGACGACGTGACGCTGGGCACGCCATTCGAACTGCGACTGTCATCGAAGAACGGCCGCTTCGACACCGCGCCCGCGATGTTGATCGCCCGCCTGTTCACGACCGGGATGCCGCCCCAGCCGCCGGGCCAGTATCCCGAACTCGCCATCTCCCCCGCTTCGCTGTCGATCCTGTTGACCACGCCGAACCTCGCCAGCCCGCTGGCGTTCAGCCTCAACCTGCCGTTCACGCTGCCCGGCCTCTCGCTGATGATCCAGGGCGTCGCCCTCGCGCCGAGCTCCGAAACCGGCAACCAGACGTTCACCGCGACCGACGGCCACGAGCTGGTGTTTCACTGAGTCGGGGGGGGCGCCGCGGGGGGCGCCGCAC
>CAYMRG010000642.1:0-3220 GCA_964392555.1 uncultured candidatus Brocadiaceae bacterium | reverse complement strand
GCGGCTTCGGGTCGCCTTCCTTGCAGGACGACGAAATCGGCGCGCTCGGGTGGGGCGGGTGGTGAGAAATCCGTCTGGCCGGCGCCGCGCTTCCGCGCCGCGGCGCGGCATGGATTGGATGGGGGCGTCGGTGGCGCAGCTTGGCGCGGTGGGGGAGTCTTCGCCGCCGAGGATCGTCGTCCGGCGCGTGCGGCGGGTGGCACCTGCCGCCCAGGCCCCTCAGGAGAACGATGACCATGGATTGGCGAAACGCGCTGTTGCTTGGTGGATTGGTGTTCGCATCGACGGCTCCGTGCCAGGACCCTCAGGCGCCGAAGGCTCCGCCGGCGGCCACGGCCAAGAAGACCGTCAGCCAGTGGATCGACGAACTCGGCAACGACAGCTACCGCGTCCGGCTCGAGGCCGAGCGCGCCCTGCGTGAGATGGGCGATGCCGCGCTGCCGGAATTGCGCAAGGCTGCCGACGACGCCGGCGACAACGAGACGCAGATCCGCGCCCGGCGGTTGGTTCGACAGATCGAGCGCGGCGGCACGGGACGACTGAGTCCGCGGGCGACACCGGGCCAGCCGGTCGATCCGCAGGCGCCGCAAGGGCAAGGCGGGGCGTTGCCGTGGCTCGACCAGAGCGGCTTGCCGGACGACGTCCGCAGCCACTTCGAGGACCTGTTCCGGCACTTCGAGGACGACTTCGGTCTGGACGTGCCGCGCGGCAGCTTCTTCCGCGACGACTTCTTCAAGGACCTGCAGCAGCAGTTCGACGCGAAGTCCAGCAGCAACGGCATGCAGATGGAGGTCCGGCCGGACGGCTCGGTGCACGTCGAGGTGCAGAGCAAGAACGAGAAGGGTGAGACCGAGAAGAAGGTCTACGACGCCCCGGACATGAAGACCTTCCAGGAGCAGTATCCGGACGTCCTCGGCCAGGGTGGCAACCTGCGCATGTTCTTCGGCGGTCCTGGCCAATTCGGCCAGATGCCGCGCTTCCCGGGAATCCGCATGCTCGACCCGCAGCAGCCCGGCCAGATGCGGCGGCTTCAGCCGTTCGACGACGCGGCGATCCCGGCGCAGGCGCCGGTCGACGAGCACAAGCGGCTCGGCGTCATGATCCGACCCGAGATCGGCGAGGAGCTGCGCGAGCACCTCGACCTGCCGGCGGGCAAGGGCCTGATGGTCGAATCGGTCGTGGCGGGCTCGCTCGCCGAGAAGCTCGGCCTGCAGGCGCGCGACATCGTGCTGCAGATCGCCGGCAAGGACATCGGTTCGACTCAGGACGTGCAGGACGCGCTCGGTGCGATCGCGAACGATCAGGAGGTCGCCGTCGAGTTCCTGCGCAGGGGTCACACCCAGACGGCCAAGGCCGTGCGGCCGGTGCCGGTCGAGACCAAGGCGCCTGCCGTCCAGGCCGAGCCTGGTGACGCGGCCAAGAAGCTCGAGCGTCGGCTGCGCCGCGCGCCGGGCGGCAACACGGTCCGCTGAATCGCTTCGATCAGCTCGGCTGCGCCGCGCGCAGCCGCAGCTGCCCGCACGCGGCTGATCGGTCCGCGCCGCGCTGGCGGCGCACGGTCACCTTGAGCCCGCCGCGGCGCAGGCCTTCGGCGAACGCATCGACGCGATGGCTTGGCGGCCGCCGCAGCCCCGCATGGGCCACGATCTCGGCGACGGGGTTCCACGGGATCAGGTTCACCGTGCACGGCAGCTTGGCGAGCACGTCGACCAGCGCCGCGGCGTCTTGCGGCCGATCGTTGGTGCCCTCGAGCAGCACGACTTCGTAGGTCACTTCGCGGCCCTTCTGGCCGAAGTAGCGGTGCGCGGCCGTGACGATCTCGTCCACCGGATGGGTCGCCGAGGGCACGAGGTGCTTGCGCAATGTGTCGTCGGCGGCGTGCAGCGATACGGCGAGGTTGTAGGACGGGTCCGCGGCGGCGAAGCGCTCCATCTGGCGCGGATAGCCCGACGTGCTGACGGTGATGCGGCGCGCTCCCATGTCGAGCCCGGCGGGGTCGTGGATGCGTTGCAGCGCCGGCAGCAGCGCGTCGAGATTGAGCATCGGCTCGCCCATGCCCATGACCACGAGGTTGGTGAGGCGCCGCTCCGGCGCCAGTCGCCGGCGGGCATGCAGAACCTGCTCGACGATCTCGCCGCTCGTCAGATTCCGGCGCACGCCGAACATGCCCGAGGCGCAGAACACGCAGCCGACCGGGCAGCCGACCTGGGTCGAGACGCACAGCGTCGTCCGGTCGCCGTCCGGGATCAGCACGCATTCGACGGTTTCGCCGTCGTGCAGCCGCAGCAGCAGCTTCTCGGTGCCGTCGTCGGCGAGGTCGGCCTGGGCGACGGTGGTGCCCTGCAGGGCGAAGCGTGCGGCCAGCCCATCGCGCAGGCGCGCCGGGACGTTGGTCATCGCCGCGTAGTCCGTGACGCCATGGCGCCACAGCCAATGGGCGATCTGGCGCGCCTGGAATGGCTTGCCGCCCAGTCCGCCGACGGCTTCTGCCAGTTCGGCGTCGCTCAGGTCGGTCAGGCTCGTCACGCCGTCTCGCGCTTGCGGCCTTGACCCTGGTCGCCACCGCCGCGCGCCAGCCGCTCGTGCACGAACTCCTCCGTGATCACGATCCGCTCGCCCTTGCGGGCGCCGATCTCGAACCGCAGGTCGAGCAGCAGCTGCTCGAACATCGAGCGCAGCGAGCGGACGCCGGTCTCGCGGTTCATCGCTTCGTCGGCGAGCGCGCCGAGCGCCTCGTCGGTGAACTCGAGCTGGCAGCCGTCCATCTCGAACATCGACTTGTACTGACGCACCAGCGCGTTCTTCGGCTGGGTCATGACGTTGAGGATCTCGTCGCGCGTCAGCGAACGCATCGCGACGGTCACCGGCAGGCGGCCGACGAACTCCGGGATCATGCCGAAGTCGATCAGGTCCTTCTGGTCGAGATACGGGATCAGCCGATCGCGCTCCTTCTGGCTCGTCACGATGTCGAGCTCGGCGACCTCGTGTTCGTCGCTGCCGGCGAAACCGATCACCTTCTGGCCGAGGCGCCGCGCGATGAACTGGTCGATGCCGGAGAACGTGCCGCCGCAGATGAACAGGATGTGCTCCGTGTTGATCTGGATGTAGCTCTGCTCGGGGTGCTTCCGGCCGCCCTGCGGCGGCACGTTGGCGACCGTGCCCTCCAGGATCTTCAGCAGCGCCTGCTGCACGCCCTCGCCGGAGACGTCGCGCGTGATCG
>CAYMRG010000641.1:963-3222 GCA_964392555.1 uncultured candidatus Brocadiaceae bacterium | reverse complement strand
CTCGCCGCGCTGCGCCCTGGCCGGCGCCGGCTGCGCCGCCGCGCGCTGTTCGGGCGGCAGCGCCGTCTCGAACCAGTGACGCCATTCGGCCGGAACCGAGTCCGGCGCGTGCAGGTAGTCGCCGTAGACCTTCTCCGCGTAGGCCGCGTTGAGGCCGAACAGTTCTGCGAAATCGGGGCGTTGCATGCGCGCGGTTCCTCTCCCCGGGCGCCTCGCGCCGGGCAGCCCAGCGCACGCGCGCGAGGCCCCTACGCAGAGGCGCTCGGGCAACGACTACTTCTTGGTCAGGAGCAGGACCATGCGCCGGCCTTCCATGCGCAGGCCGGACTCGACCTTCGCCACGTCGGCCAGCAACTTGACGACTTCCTGGACGACCTGCTCGCCGACCTCCTTGTGGGCCATCTGGCGGCCACGGAACAGACAGCAGACCAGCACCTTGTCGCCGTCGGCGAGGAACTGGCGCGCCTGCTTCATCTTGACCTGCAGGTCGTGGTCACCGGTGCCGGGGCGAACGCGCAGTTCCTTCACCTGGACCTGGTGCTGCTTCCGTCGGCTGGCCTGCTCCTTCTTCTTCTCCTCGTACTTGAACTTGCCGAAGTCCATGATGCGGCACACGGGCGGCCGCTGGTTCGGAGCGATTTCGACGAGGTCGAGCTGCTTGTGCAACGCCAGCGCAAGCGCGTCGGCCGTCTCCATGATGCCGAGCTGCTTGTTCTCTTCGTCGATGACGCGGACCTGGCGAATACGGATCTGGTGGTTGATGCGCGGGCCCCGGTCTTGGGGTGGGCGCCGCGAATCAGGCCTGCCGGACATGAATCCTCTTCGACTGCATCGTCACGTGGTACGGACTCCTGGTTGGATCGTTGGAAGGTGCGCCGGGGGCTGGCCCGGCGAGGGCGGGCAAGGGTAGAGCCCCTGCCCGTCGACCGCAACCGTATCGCGGCGGCGCCGACAAACTCGCCGGCGAAGCCTTGCCTTGCGGCGGGGCAACGGCATGGTTGTGCGAATGGCAAGGACCGGAAGAAGCAGCCGCCGACCCGTACCGACCAAGAGCTCTCTCCCCCCGCCGCCCTGGGGCCGTGCGCTGGCCTTCGGCGGCGCCGCCGCGCTCCTCGGCGCGCTGCTCTGGGGTGGTATGCGCTACCAGCTGCACCTCGAGATCGGCTGGCTCGCCTGGGGCATCGGCGTCCTGGTCGGTCTCGCGATCGTCAAGGGCCGCGGCTACGGCACGGGCCTCGCCGCGGCCGCGGCGGTCCTGACCGTCCTCGCGCTGGCCGGTGGCAAGTACCTGGCGTGGCACTACGACGTGCGCGGCGGCGTCAGCGCCGTGCTCGACCAATATGGCGAGACCGAGCATGCCGACCGCCTCGCCCTCGCCGACGCCTGGGCCGCCCTCGGCGCCCGCCCCACCAAGGAACAGGTCAGCGCCTTCCTGCTCGACCACGACCTCGGCGACGAAGACCCCGTCGAGTATGCGAGCGTCACCGGTCCGGAGCTGACCGCGTTCGCCAAGGAGCGACCGTCGCTGGCAGCCGCTCGCGAGCAGCTGCAGGCACAGATCGGCGATCTCGTTGCGGCCGAGGTTCCCTTCACCACCTGGTTGCGGCAGGACCTGCGCAGCGGCAAGTTCCTGATCTTCGTCGTGCTCGGCCTCGCCAGCGCGTTCTCGCTCGTCGAGCGCGCGACGGCGAAGCTGCGAGCGCTGGCGCGCGAGCGCCACCGGCGCGAACGCGCGGACGCGGCCAGCGGCGAAGGTGCCGGCGTCGGACGGGCTGGCGGCGATGCCGAGCGCAGTGCCTGATCGCGCGCAGCGCAGTGCCGGATGGCGCGCAGCGCAGTGCCGGATCGCGCGCAGCGCAGTGCCGGATCGCGCGCAGCGTGGGGCCTGATGCCGCGCAGCGCTGGGTTCGATCGCCATCGTCGGCGCGTCGGGTAGCATCGCGAGGCATGAAACTGCGCCATCTCGCCCCGATCCTGATCCTGCCCGTGGTCTTCGGCTGCAAGTCCGCCGAGGAGAAGCGCGCCGCGCGCGAAGCCAAGCGCGCCGAACAAGAGGCCGAGCTGCAGCAGGCGATGCACGACAACGTGCCGGCCGACTCGCCGCTGCGGAAGGTCACGCTCGGCATGTCGGAGGGCGACGTGGTCGCGGTGCTCGGCCCGCAGACGTCGACCGACACGCACGCCACCGGCAAGGCCTGGAACCCGTTCCACGTCACGGGCAAGGACACGATGCGGGTCGTCTACTACTACAAGGGTCTG
>CAYMRG010000641.1:0-953 GCA_964392555.1 uncultured candidatus Brocadiaceae bacterium | reverse complement strand
CGACGAATCGCACTACGTGTTCTGCGACGTCCACGACCCGAACCGCGCCATCGCCTCGCGCAGTTCGGCGCGATCCTGTGCATCCACGACCCGAGTGAGCCGGGCCACCGGCAGTAGCCGGCGGCCCACGCCGTGGCGCGGCGGCCCGACAAACCGATGGCGGTCGATCAGACGCCGAGGTGGAACGACGCGACATTCGACGCGCAGGTCGTCCAGGTCAGCGACGGCATGCCACCACCGGGCGGCATCGTGATCGACACGCCGACCGTCACGGCCTGGCCGTAGAGGTCGAAGCCCATCGTCGCCGTGCTGGGCACGTTGAACGTGCGCGAACGGTCGCCGTTGGCGTCGGTCAGGCCGAACGGCACCGGCACGAACGGCATGTCGAGGCCGAGCGTCAGCGAGCCGATCGGGCCCAGGTTGACGGTGGTCGTGCCGGTCGTGTCACCGACCAGCAGCACGGCGAACGCATGGGCCGTGGTGCCGTCGAGGTCGAACTGCAGCGCCGTGCCCGGCGCACCGGTGCCGGTGACCGTCAGGTTGGCGCACTGCGCGGAGGCGCCAACGGCGAGCAGGCCGAGGCAGGCGAGGGTGAGGATCTTCATGGTGGTTTTCTGGTACTGGGGAAGGACGGCAGCGTATCCGTCATGCACGGCCGCGCGGGGACATTCGGCCAGGTCGAGCTGCGCGCGGCCGCCGCAGCGGAAGGTTCGCCGCCATTCCGGAATGCAGCACGTCCCGCCGTCGCGCTACCACTGCCGCCACCCCGACAGTACAAGCGCACCATGCGAGTCTGGCCGTTGCTCGTCCTCTGCTCGTGCGCCACCGTGACCCGCGCGCCGATGACCTTCCCCGACCCCCACAGCGCCGCCCGCCCCGGCGAAGTCGCCTCGACCCACGTCGACCTCGACCTGACGCTCATCGGACTGTCCTGGGGCTACGACCTCGTGGAC
>CAYMRG010000640.1:0-3233 GCA_964392555.1 uncultured candidatus Brocadiaceae bacterium | reverse complement strand
AGAAGAAAACCACAGAAGGAATAAACACAGAGAACACAGAGATCACAGAGAAGAAGCAGAAAGAAGAAGAACCAGAAGAGAGAAGAAGCAGAAGAGGGAGGGCAGAAGAGGAGGGCGGAAGAGGGGAAGCGGGGGCAGGGGAGCGGGCGAGCGCGAGTAGGTCGGTCGGCTGCGCGTTGGCGTGGGGAACGTGGTAGAACGAGTGCGCGTCAACCATGACCATCGCCCCATCCGATCCGCGCATACTCGAGAGCTGGCCGGCCGAGCTGGCGTCGCTGCCGTTCGGCAGCGCCGAGTTCAAGGCCGCGAATGCGCGGCTGGCCGTTGAGGACCAGGACCGTTGTGCGCCGTTCGCGCGCGCGATGCCGACCTGGATCAACCTGACGAGCACGACGGTGTGCAACCTGAAGTGCTTCATGTGCAACCAGTTTCTCGACCCCAACTCGCCGAAGGAGATGATGGACGAGGAGGTGTACGGGAAGGTCGTGCGCGAGCTGTATCCGTATGCGCGGACGATGCAGCTGTCGGCGTTCGGCGAGCCGCTGATGACGCCGAAGATGGACCAGAAGCTCGCCGACCTCGAGCGCTACGGCGTCAAGCTCGAGATGGTCACGAATGGCACGCTGATGATGAAGGAGTCGAGGTTCCGCGAGCAGATGCTGCGGTGCCTCGAGCTGGTGACGTTCTCGATGGATGGCGCGACGCGCGCCACCTACAACTCGGTGCGCACGGGGTCGGAGTTCGACGAGGTCGTCGCCAACATCTCGCGCTTCGCCGAGCGCCGGCTCGAGATGCCGGTGGCGCAGCGGCCGAAGATGAACTTCAACTACATCCTGATGCGCCGCACGGTCGCCGAGGCGCCGCGGTTCGTCGAGATGGTGCACCGGTGGGGCGGCGACCAGATCGTGTTCAACCACCTGGTCACGTTCCATCCGAGCCTCAAGGGCGAGTCGCTGAACTACTGCCGGGCCTACGCCAACGAGTGGCAGGATCGCACGCGCGAGGTCGCCAAGGCGCTCGGCGTCGCGATCTCGATCCCGCCGAACTTCACCGACCTGGCGGTGCCCGACGAGCGGCCGCAGCCGGTCGCGACGGCCGCGCCTGCCGAACCCGCGAGTGCGCCCGCCGCCGCTGCGCCCGCGGCGAAGCCGGCGCGACCGTGTGGCCCGCCGCCGATCAAGTGCTGGTTTCTCTGGCAGCGCATCTACCTGACGCCGTTCGGCGACGTCGTGCCGTGTTGCCTTGCCGGCATGCCGCATTTCGGCAGCCTGCAGAAGGACCGCTTCTTCGACATCTGGAACGGCCGCACGTACCAGGACTACCGCAAGCACGTGTTCACCGAGCGGCCGTTGGGCAAGTGCCGGACGTGCTACTTCATCTATCCGAATGCGGAGCTGGCCGGCGTCGAGGGGTTCGAGTACTGACCGGCGGCTTGCCGACCCTGGGCACCGAATCCGCCCGGGATCCGGTGCAAGAGTCGGTGCAGTACGCCTTGTTCCGTCGAGCTGCCGACGTCCTCCGGTGCGTAGGGTGATCAGATCGTCTGCCAGTCGGCGGACCGTCCAACCAGGACCACCATGCCACGACACCTACCCAGCCTGCCCAGCCTGCCGGCGACCTTGGTCGCCATGACCGCCCTCCTCGTTCCGCTGGCCGCGCAGGGCCAGCGCAACGTGCTGCCGCCGGGCGCACGGACCAACGCCGTGCCGAAGGCCGGCATCGACTCGATCGTCACGACCGACATGAACTTCCTGACGCCGCTGCAGCTCGTCGAGTCGCTGCTCGGCCCCGGTGTCACCGCCTCGAACATCGTGCTGAACGGCGCCCCGATCGCCGCGGGCACGTTCCAGGGCGGCCTGCCGGTCGTCGGTCTCGACACCGGCATCGTGCTCTCGTCCGGCGACATCGGCTCGGTGGTCGGACCCAACGCGGCCGATTGGACGTCGACCGACAACGCCGGCAACGGCGACCCGGACCTCGACCTGTTGACGACGTCGCCGACCTACGACGCGACCACGCTCGAATTCGACTTCGTCTGCCAGACCGGCGGCGTGATCACGTTCCAGTACGTGTTCTCGTCCGAGGAATACAACGAATTCGTCAACACGCAGTTCAACGACGTATTCGGCTTCTTCCTCAACGGCGCCAACATCGCGACGCTGCCGAGCGGCACCGCGGTGGCGATCAACAACGTCAACTGCGGCAACCCGTACGGGACGGGCGGCGCCAATTGCTCGCTCTACCTCAACAACAGCTGCGCGGACCTGCCGATCGGCGCGTTCCCCTGCACCGGTCCGTACGACACCGAGATGGACGGCCTGACCGTGGTGCTGACGGCGACCGGGGTACTGCTGCCGGGCACGAACCACATCAAGCTCGCGATCGCCGATGCCGGCGACAACGTCTACGACTCCAACGTCTTCATCCGCGGCCAGAGCTTCAGCTGCGGCGGTGGTGGCGCGTACTTCGTCTCGCCGACGCCGTGCGGTCAGACCCTGCAGGCGCTGGTCGGTCTGCCGGTGACCTTCCAGGTCGCGGCCTCGGCGGCGACCGGGCTGCCGAGCAACGCGGTGACGCTGGCCGCGGGCACCCTGCCCTCGGGCGTCCAGCTGACCCCCGCGCTGCCGCTGTCGGCGACCGGCCAGAACATCACGGTCACCACCACGGTGACGTGGACGCCGACGACCGCGCAGATCGGTCTGCACACGCTGCCCTTCACCGCGACCGACCAGCTCAGCCAGGTCGCCAACTGCAGCGTCAACGTCAACGTGCAGCCGGTTGGTTCGGGCAACGCGACGGCCACCGTGGTCGGCGTCGGCTGCACGCCGAGCGGCGAATACGCGGAGCTGCGCGCCAGCGACCCGCCGGTGCTCGGCACGACGATCGACCTCGAGGTGCGGCACGCGCTGCCGAACTGGTACGTCTTCCACATGACGAGCTTCGGCCCGCCGGTGCAGATCCCGCTGTGGTCGTGGTGCACCGCCTACGTCGACCTCGGCAACATGCTGTGGATGTCGACCGACGTCACCAATGCGCTCGGTCGCAGCAACACGCCGTTCGTCATCCCGAGCAACCCGGGCCTGATCGGCTTCGATCTGACGGTGCAGGGCGTGTTCCTGTTCACGCCGGACGCGGTCGGCATCCGCGCCACCGACGGCCTCTACCTCGTGCTGGGCAACTGACGCCTGGGCCGCGCGGAACCCGGATTCGGGTTCCGCGCCCTTGGGGGCAAG
>CAYMRG010000639.1:0-3233 GCA_964392555.1 uncultured candidatus Brocadiaceae bacterium | reverse complement strand
CTTCTCGGCTACTGCCTCGACCATCGGGGGGTGAGGACTCTAGCTGGCCGGCCGCTGCCGCGCCACCGCGCGGCCCGGATCCGCCGCCGGGCCGCCCAGGGGACCGGCGAGCCGCGGCGGCCGGCTGGCCCGAACGACCTCCTCCGGGGTCAGCGCCCCGGCCGCCCGCAGGGCCAGCAGCAGGCGGCGCCGACTCTCGAGCAGCGTCGTCCGGGCCGCGGCGACCTGCGCCGCGACACCGCCCGGACCAGCCGGGTCGACCCGCACCGCGAACGCCGGGACCACCGCGGCACCGGCGAGCACCGCCAGCCAGGCGGCGACCAGCGCTTCGTGCCCGTCGACGACGACCTCGCCGCCCGGCGGCGAGCCGCCGAGGGTGCGCCGGTGGCGGACCGCCAGCACGCCGTCGGCGAATGGCGCGTCGACCGGCGCCGCCGTCAGCACATGGTGCGGCAGCGGCGGCAAACCGGCGAACCCACCCGCACCGAGCCGCGGCTGGTCGCGGCAGACGACGCCGGCGAGGCCGCGCTCGCTCGCGGCATCGCCGGCCTCACCGTCGGCCGCGACGACGATGCGCCAATCGACGTCGTCGAGCAGCACGCCGGCGAGGCCCGGCGTGCGCAGCGCGCCCAGCAGGTTGCCGGCGGCGACCCACTGCAGCCGCCGCGCCCCGCGCACCCGCCGCGTTTCGGCGCGGAACCACGCCAGCAGCGCCGATTCGTTGATGCGCGCCGAACGCGCCAGCAGCGCGAACGCCGCGACCTCGGTGACGCCGTGCAGCAGCGGCCGCAGCAGCGTCGCTGGCACCACGGCATCGGTCTGGACCAGCGCATCGAGCACGAACAGGCAGACGACCCGCGCCTGCGGTTCGTCGCGCCGGGACCACGCCTGCAGCGCGCGCAGCAGGGACCGTTCGTGACCGGCGCGTGCCGCCATCGCGATCTCGCCGGCGGCGCGCGCGACGACGCGCGGGTGCGACGAAGCCAGCCGGGAAGCACAGCGCCAACGCGTCAGGTTCCTCGGCAGGGAGAAGCGGCCGCAGAACGAAGTGACCAGGAGCGCCAGGGGGTTCATGCCGGATTGCGACGGAACGCGCACCGGGGCAGGCTCACCTGGTAGACGCGCAGCCGCCGCGAGTAACCGCGCCGACGCGCCTTCCCCCCATCGCTCGCGCTACTTGCGCGTCGCGAGCCGCTGGGCGCGACGTTCCTTCGCCTGCGTGAAGCGGCGCTGTTCTTCGCTGGTCTCCGGCACGAGCTGCGGCACGGCCCGCGGCGTGCGCTGCACGGGGTCGAGCGAGACGAAGGTCAGGTACGCCGACGCGACGTGCTTGCGATCGCCGGTGGCGCGGTCCTCCTGCCAAACCTTGACGCCGACCTCCATCGAGGTGCGGCCCGCGAAGTTGACCGAGGCGAGCAGCACGATGATGCCGCCGACCGGCACCGGGTTGTGGAAGTCGATCTGGTCGACGCTCGCCGTGACGACCGGCGTGCGCGCGTGGCGGCCGGCCGCGACCGCCGCGCAGATGTCGATCCAATGCATGACGCGACCGCCCATCGCGTTGCCGAGCGGGTTGGCGTCGTTGGGGAAGACGATCTCGGTCATCTCGACCTTGCTGGCCGAGACGGGGCGGGAGGCGACGGGTTCGACGGGGCTGCTCATCAGCCTGCGAACATAGGGGGAGGCGACACCGGCGCCAGCTTTGGACGCTACCCTCTGCGCATGGCCAGCCACCATCGCCGGGGCGCACTCGCCGCCGTTCTCGTCACCTGCCTCACCGCGTGCAGCAACTACGACTTCGCGCGGGCTCGCAATCCGGACGGCACCTACGACGTGCCGAAGCTGATGGCCGACCTGAAGGCGGCCGGCAACCAACAGCTCAAGCAGGGGATCTGGATCCCGCTGATCTACTTCGACATGACGACGTTCGGCCCGAACGCCTACGGAATGCCCAACGGCTACACGCTCGACACCGGCACCGGCTACGGGCCGCTGTTCCTCGCCGGCGCGATGGACCGCCACACCTACGACCCGAAGGGCGCCGAGTTCGAGAGCGAGGACCGCGAGTGGTTCGGCTGGGGCATCATCTACAAGGACCACGATCTGAACATCGCGACCGAGTTCGGCCGTCGCCACCGCGGCCGCACCAACTGGCTGCTGCTGTTCGGCCTGCCCACCGACGCGTACTCGGTGCCCGCCAACAAGGCAGCGAAGCCGGCGAACGGCGGCGCCTGACGTCAGCGCGCCGCGCCCCGCGCGTCGGCGTCGACGGGCCTGGCCACGAGTTCGACCGACGCGGCCTCGAACAGCTGCGCGACGCCCTTGGTCATCGACCAGACGCCGAGGTCTTCCTCGTCGTCGCGGAACGGCACGCGCCGGCTGAAGCGCCCCAGTTCGGTGGCATGCCCGAGCCAATGCCCCTCTGCGTCGACGACCCGGAAGAAGTCGAGCGGCCCCTTGGGATCGAGGATCCGCAGCTTGCGCACGGTCCCGAGCACCCGGTCGCCCGCGCGCACGTCCCAGCGCGCCAATTCGACCACCTCCCGCGCCGCATAGGGCGGCGGCGGCGGCGGCGCCGCGTGGCAGCCGGCCAGGAGTGCAGCGGCGGCGGCGAAGACGTTCCGACGGAGCGATCTGGTCATGGCGCGTGGGCCGTTCTAGCCGCAGAATGCCTCGCTCGCCATCGGCGGCTTCCCGACCACCGACCGACCGACCCGACCAAGCAGCCATGTTCGAACAAGACCGCGCCCGCTTCCGCACCGAACTCGACGAGATCCGCAGCGCCGGCCTCTGGAAGGAGGAACGCGTCATCGCGAGTCCGCAGGGCGCCCGCATCCGGGCCAACGGCAAGGACGTGCTGTGCCTGTGCGCCAACAACTACCTGGGCCTGGCCAACGACGCCGGCCTGCGCGCGGCGGCGAAGGCGGCGATCGACACGCACGGGCTCGGCCTGGCCAGCGTGCGCTTCATCTGCGGCACGCAGGACGCGCACAAGACCCTCGAGAAGAAGGTGTCGCAGTTCCTCGGCACCGAGGACACGATCCTCTACTCGTCGTGCTTCGACGCCAACGGCGGTCTGTTCGAGACGCTGATGGGCGAGCAGGACGCGATCATCAGCGACAGCCTCAACCACGCGTCGATCATCGACGGCATCCGGCTCAGCAAGGCGGCGCGCTATCGCTACCAGAACGGCGACATGCAGGAGCTCGAACAGCACCTGAAGGCCGCCAGCG
>CAYMRG010000638.1:0-3243 GCA_964392555.1 uncultured candidatus Brocadiaceae bacterium | reverse complement strand
CGCGGCGCCCTCCGACCCCCGGGCGGCCGCGCCGTGCCTGCTCCTGCCCATGACGTTCGCCACGACGCTGTTGTGTCTTTCGCTCGCCGCTCCCCAGGGCAATCTGCGGCTGCCCGAGCCGACCAAGGCGGCCCAGGAGCCGACCACGGCGGCGCCGGCGCCGCGCCCGCTGCCGGAGATCGAACGCTTCCGCCGCGACCTGATGGACCTGTCGTCGTCGCCGCCGAAGGTCGAGCTGAAGCTGCAGGCGATGGCGCAGTCGTATCCGTCGATCGAGTCGCTGGTGATCGAGCTGGCGCGCACCGCGCGCCCGACCGACATGGCCAACCTGCTGGTCGCGGCGCGCCGCTTCGGCACGCCGCGGATCGGCGACGAATTGCTGTTCCAGCTGCTGGCGCGACCGCTCGGTGACGCGACGCGGGCGACCGTCGAGACGATGGCCGTGCTGAAGGGGGCCGACGCGAAGAAGGCGCTGCAGCAGTGCATCCGCGGCCGGATCGCCGCGGTCGGTCACCACGCCGTCGACGTGCTCGCCCCGCTGGTCGACGCCGACGACCTGGCGTTCGCCGTCGATCTGACCAGCGAGCAGAACCTCGACCTGCGCCTGCGCGGCATCGACCTGCTGCAGGTGGTGCCGGCGCCGGGCGCGCCGCGGCGGCTCGTGCAGCTGCTGTCGAAGGACCCGGTGCTGGCCGCGGCGGCGGGCCAGGCGCTGGTCCAGTCCGGTGGCCGCGCCGTGCCGGCCTTGCAGGAGCTGTGTGCCGCGCCGCCGATCGATCGCGGCTACGTCTACGCCGCGTTCGCGCTGGCGCAGATCGCCGAGGCCGGCGATGCCGCCGCGCTGCCGCCGACGCTGGCCGAGCCGCTCACCGCGCAGCTCGCCTCGCTCGAACCCCTGACGCGCGTGCTGGCGGCCGTGCCGCTGGCGGACCTCGCCTACCGCAGCAGTGCCGGCGAGCGCGTGTTCCCCGACCGCGAAGTGGTCGACGCGCTGCTCGAGGTCGTGTCGCCCGAGCGGTTCGTGCCCAACCTGGACCTGTTGCGTCAGCCGGCCGAGCAACGCCTGCTGCGCCTCACCGGTCGGCTGCTCGGCGCGGAGGCGCTGCCGTGGCGGGATTGGTGGCGCGACCAGCGCGAGCTGTTCGTCGGCGTGCGCCAGGCGGTCGTGGTCGACGCGGCCAACGCGGGTCGCGCGACCGTCGTCTACCGGCACGATCAGCACGTCGTGCGGCTGCTCGGCGAAGCGCTCGCCGGCGTCGCGCCGACCAAGGGTGCGACCGAGGTCGTGCTGACCGGGCCGCAGATGGTCGAACTGACCGGCGCGCTGGCCGCGGGCGGGTTCGGCCGGGCCGACGCGATGCGCGCGCCGACCGGCCTGCCGCCGGTCCGTGCCCTGCAGGTGCAGGTGCCGGCGGGCCGCGCGCTGGTCGCGATGCCGGCGGGCGACTTCCCGGCGTTCGACGCGCTGGTGGCGCGGATCGACCGCAGCGTGCAGGAGCAGCTGTGGCAGCTGTTCCGCAACCCGGTCGACGAGCCGGATCGCGCCGCGTTCTGGCGGGCCGAGCGCCGCTGGCTCGACGCCAACCCGGATCCGCTCGAACAGGGGCGTCGACTGCTGCGCCGCGTCGTCCACAACTGGGATGTCGGTGATCGGGCGCTGCGCGCGCGCGCGATCGAGCACTTCTTCGCCCGCGCCGACCGCCGGCAACTGCTCGGCGAGCAGGACGGCGCCGCGATCGTCGCGATGCTGCGGCAGCGGGCCGCGACCGCGCCGATCGAGGACCTCGAGCAGCGCCTGCTGGAGCTGGCCGCCGGCAGCGCCGGCGACGTCGTCTGGCGCGACTGCGTCGATTTCGCGGCCACCCACGGCGATCGCGACGCGGTGCGGTCGGTGTTCGCCGTGCTCGGCGCCGAGGCGCTGCTCGCGGCGCTGCAGGATGCCCGCCCGGTGGTGCGACGCGCCGCGGTCGAGGAGGTCACGGCGGTGCGCGACCTGCGCGCCGGCGCGCGGCTCATCGAATTGCTCGAAGATGCCGACGAGAGCGTGCGGCTGGCCGCCGCCTACGCGGTCGGTCAGCTCGGCGTCGCGGGCGCGTCGCGCCCGCTGATCGCGGCGCTCAGCGCCGAGGGCACGTCGCCGCCGCTGCGCCGCGAATGCCTGCGCTCGCTCGGCCGCGTCGGCGGCGACCAGGCGTATGCCGTCCTGCAGCGGGCGTTCGACATGGCGCCGTTGCCCGAGGACAAGGAGGCGGCGCTGCGCGGCCTCGGCGAACTGAAGGACCCGCGCGCTTCGTTCCGCCTCGCCGAGCTCGCGGTCATCGCCAGCGACAGCGACACCGGCGCGCTGGCGCGCTTCTACCTGCAGCAGAAGGGTGGCGTGCTGGCCGTGCCGGCGCTGCGGCAGCAGCTGCACGTCGTCCAGGAGCCGGCGATCCGCGATCAGCTGGTCACGATGCTGGGCATGTACCAGGATCCCGAGGTGGTGCCGGATCTGATCGAGCTGCTGCGCGTGCCGAAGGCCGCGACGCAGGCCGCCGAGCTGCTGGCGGCGACGACCGGCTTCGACCTGCTGGCGCAGAACGACCGGCTCGGCGCGATCGGCGCGTGGTGGCGGCAGAACGGGCAGTCGCCGCAGTGGCAGTGGCTGCTGCTGGCGCTGCAAACCGACAACATCGCGACGACGCTGCGGCCCGAGCAGTTCGAGAGTTCGGCGGGACTCGTCGCCGTTCCCGAGCTGGCGCGGCTGTGCGCCGACCTGCGCGAGCCACGCCTGTTCGTGCTGACCGCCGCCGTGCTGCGCTCGCTGACCCACGAGGACTTCGGCGTCGTCACGCCGACGACCACGGCCGAGGCGCGTATGGCGATCGCCGACCGGTACCGGCTGCTGGTCGAGGGCGCGCGGGCGGCGCAGGGCCGCTGAGCCCGCACGTTCGTGCTGGCGCGGTGCCGGCCGGGGCTGCGCCGGCGCGCCGCGGGCGCGGTTCATGGCCGCTGCTGGCGATCGCGTCGCTGGCGTTCCTCGCGGCGTTCGCGCTGCTGCGGTGGCGTTCGCCGTTCCTGCGCATCGAGCGCGACCGCCCGGCCGCCGCGGCCGTCGCCGCGGCCCATGGCCTGACGCTCGCCGAGGCGATGGCGCTGCGCGATCTGGTCGGGGTCGACGCCGCGGCGTCGACGTGGGACGCGGCGGCCGCCGCGTTCGCGGCCCGGCGGACGGAACTCGGCGACGCGCTGGCCGCGATCGCC
>CAYMRG010000637.1:0-3257 GCA_964392555.1 uncultured candidatus Brocadiaceae bacterium | reverse complement strand
GCACGGCGAGCAGGCCGCCGCCGCAGCCGAGGTCGACCACGGTGCAGTCGCGGACACCGTCACCGAGCCATTGGCGGAGCACCGCGAGGCGATACTCGCTGACACTGCGCAGCGAGGCGAATTCGCGGCAGGCGGGGTCCCACCAGCCGTCGCGGTCGAACAGATCGTCGTCGGTGCTCACTGCAGGTTGCTCCGCCGCAGCGTCACGGCGCCGCCAGGGGCCGCGAATCGCACCTGGTCGCCGGCGATGGCCACTGGCACGGGCTCGGCACCGTCGAGCGCGAGGCATCCGTTGGCCAGCGCCCACGTGCCACTGAGCGTCTGGAAGCGCAGCAACCCGCCCTCGTCGATCAACGCCGCCGCGGTGTAGGTGCCGTCCGCGGCGAAGTGGTAGTAGACGCGCCGCAGCGATGCGGCGACGTCGCCGGTGACGTCGGTCGATTCGTAGAATCCGGCGAGTTGCAGATCGGCGGGCGCCGGCTGCCAGTTCCGCACGGCTTCACCCTGCACCATGCGTCGGTCGGCGTCGAGCACGTTCGACGCGATGCAGCCGGGCACGCCGACCAGGGCCAGCAAGGCGAACCGGCCGACGGCACGAGCGCGGTCGGTCACTTGCCCGCCTCGATGGTCGCCGCGGTACGCTGCGCGCGCGCCCGCAGCGCGATCCAAACCTTGACCTCGTCCTGCATGCTGATGACGCCGAGCTGGCTCGGCACGGTCACCTGGTAGTCGGACAGCTTCAGCGGCATCTCACCGGCGACCACGACGCGCTTCTGCGGGTCGACGCTCAGCTCGATCGGCATCGCCACGTCGCGCGTCGTGCCGCGGATCGTCAGCTTGCCGTAGACCTCGCCGTGCGCGGTCTGCGCCGCTGCGTCGATGCCGTTCGCCGCCGGCCGGAAGCCCTCGATCGCGAAGCCGATCTGCGGGTGATCCGTCGCGCCGAGATACTCCCACATGTTGGTGTCGCGGCCCTCGACGCCGGTGTGCAGCTGCTTCGCTTCACAGGTCACCTCGCCGCGCCACGCGCCCTGCGGGTCGGCCAGGTCCGCGGTGAAACTGCCGGCGACCTGCGAGGTGACGCCGGTGAAGTCGTGCAGCGTGGACTTCGCATCGAAGCCGACCCGGCACAGGTCCGGCACCAGCGCATAGGTCTGCAGGCCGGCGAAGCGGAACGTCGTCGACGGCACGGAGAACGACAGGAACGAGGCCTTCGGCGCGGGTGGTGGCGGGGCCGGCGCAGGCGTCGTTGCGACGACCGCAGCGGTGACCGGCGGGTCGGCCGGATGGTCGGCGGGCGGCGTGTTGGCCAGATCGATCGACGGCTGCGCCGCAGCAGGCGCCGACCACTCGGCCAGGCGCGTGGCGACGCGGTCGAGCCGCACGGCCTGCTCGCCGAGCAGTTGCCGGACGGCAGCGAGTTCGGCGGCGGTGGCGACCTCGCCATGGCGCGCCGCGGCGCGTTCGTCGAGCGCCTGGCCGAGCTTCTCGAAGTTGCCGCCGAGTGCGCCGCGCAGCTCGTCGAGCTGCCGGTTGAGGCTGGCGACGTCGTCGCGCAGCAGCGCGATCGGGTCGGGGCCGGTGGCCGGCTCGTCCCCCGCGACCACGATCCGCACCCGGTCCTTGACGACCATCAGGCAACCGACGCCGAGGCCGAGGCAACCCAGCACGGCCGCTGCGCCGATCCAACCGAGGAGCTTGCCGGTCATCATCCGCATCACGCGTCACCGCTGCCGCAATGGGCGTACCAGCCGCACCCGCCGCGGCAGCCGGCGTGGTGCCCTCGACCGGGGCGCCCGGACCGGTCGAAGTCGACGCACCACCATGCAGGATCTGCCAGCGGGCGGCAACTCTTGCACGGCACTCGGTGCCACGCGGGCCGCGTTCGACCGGATCCGGGCGCCGGATTCGCTGGTGTGCGCGGCATGGTCTGTGCTTCGATGCCGGCGATGCCTGCGGCGCGCGGAGCCCTCTGGATGCGACGGATCGCCTGGTTCGTCGTCTTCCTGCCGATCACGGTCTACCTGCTGACGGTCCAGGTCGCCCAGGGCATCGACCCCACCAACCAGGCGCTGAAGGACCCCGACAGCCCCGCCGCCGCCGACCTGCAGCGGTTCGCGGCAGCGTTCGGCGATGCGCCGGTCGTGCTGCTGGCGTTCGCCGGCCGCGGTGGCCTCGCGCTGACCGAGGGCGACCGCACGCGCATCCAGGCCCTCGGCGACCGGATCGCCACCATGCCCGGGGTCGCGGGCTGCCGAGCTGCCCCGCTCGAACAGCCCGACCTCGCCCTGCTGGCGGTCACGTTGCAGGACGGCGATCCCGGCACGCCCGCCGGCGAGGTCGTGGCGTTTGCCCAGGACCAGGCGCCGCCGACCACGCAGGTGCTGCCGGCCGGCTTGCCCCTCGTCGAATCGGCACTCGCCGATCTGGTCGCCCGCGAACGGACCGGCATCGTGCCGTGGATCACGGTGGCGCTGTTCCTCGCCACCGCGCTCGTCTACCGCCATCTCGGCCTGGCGTTCGCCACGCTGGCGCCAGCACTGGCCGGCATCGCCTGGATCGGCGGGCTGGTGACCTTGCGCGGCCACCGCCTCGACCCGATCGCGGCGTTGCTCGAACCGGTGCTGCTGACGATCGGCGTCGCGGCGAGCCTGCACTTCGTCGAGGCCTGGCTGCGGGCCAGGCGCGACGGCCTCGACCCGGCGGCCGCAGGCCGCGCGGCCAGCGCGGCGCTGCGCACGCCCGCGACCCTGGCGGCGGTGACGACGATGCTCGGCCTGTGGTCGCTGGCGATCAGCAGCACGCCGGCCGTGGTCGATTTCGGGGTGCGCGCGGCGCTCGGCGTCGCGCTGGTGCACGCCTTCGCGTTCCTGCTGCTGCCCGATCTGCTCGCCGTCGTCGCCGGTCGCCATCAGCCGGCGCCGGTTCCACCGCAGGGTGCGCCGTGGCTGGCGCGGCTGGTGCGCCATCGCGCGACGGTCCTCGCCGGCACCGCCGCCGTGGTCGCCCTGGCGACCGCGGCCCTGCCGCGCGTGCGCGGCGACAACGACCCGTGGACCATGCTGCCGCGCGACGAACCGGTGCGCATCGCGCACGAAGCGCTGGCGGCGCGGCTCGGCGGCGTCGAGACGTTCGAACTGTTCGCCCCGGGCGATCGTCGCGCCGCCGATCCGAACCGGCTGCTGCCCTTCCTCGCGAGCCTGCAGCAACGGCCGGAACTGGCCGGCATCGCCGGTCCCATGCGCCGCAGCAGCGAC
>CAYMRG010000636.1:0-3267 GCA_964392555.1 uncultured candidatus Brocadiaceae bacterium | reverse complement strand
GTCGCCGTTCGGCATCGGCGCGCAGACGACGCCGCGGCGCGCGCCGTCGGTGATCAACGCCGCCTACGCGACCGAGCTGTTCGCCGACGGCCGCGCCGGCGAGGTGTTCCGCGACCCGCTGACGCAGGCCATCGTGCTGCCGTACTCCGGCGCGCTGGAGAGCCAGGTCGCGTCGCCGCTCGTCAACCCGACCGAGATGGCGCACATCGGCCGCACCTGGGCCGACGTCGCCGCCGAGCTGCCCGCGCTGACGCCGCTGGCGCTGGCGTCGAACCTGCCGACGACGCTGCAGCAGTTCGTCGCCGGCCGCGACTACGACCAGCTGTTCACGCAGGTGTTCGGTTCGCCCGGCGTGACGCCGGTGCGGATCGCGTTCGCGCTCGCGGCCTACGAACGCACGCTGGTCAGCGACCAGTCGCCGTACGACCTGTGGCTGGCCGGCCAGGGCACGTTGACGACGCAGCAGACGCTCGGGCTCGCGATCTTCGCGACGCGCTGCTTCAGCTGCCACACCGACCTCGCGCCGTCGGTGCTCGCGACCGGCCCGCTCGACGAGTTCCGCAACATCGGTGTGCGGCCGCCGGCCGAAGACCCCGGGCGCGCGGCGGTCACCGGCAAGGCCGGCGATCGCGGCCGGTTCCGCGTGCCGGGGCTGCGCAACGTCGCGCTGCGCGCCCCGTACTTCCACAACGGCGGCATGCCGGGCCTGGTCGAGGTGATCGAGGTCTACGCGCGCGGCGGCGACTTCGCCGACAACCGCGATCCGCTCGTCGCGGCGATCCAGGGCCACATCTCGCCGCTCGACAACGCGCTGCTGCGCGCGCTGCTCGGTGCGCTGACCGATCCGCGCGTCGCCAACGAACTGCCGCCGTTCGACCGGCCGACGCTGTGGAGCGAAGGGCCTGCGGCCCACGCGCCGTTCGGCGCGGGCACGGCGGTGGCCGGTGCGCCCGCGCTGCACATCGGTGCGCTGACCCCGGCTCGCCTCGGCAGCCCGCTCACGCTCGGCGCCGACGGCTTCGCGCCCGGCCAGCCGACCGCGCTGCTGCTCGACGCCGTCGGCGGCGCGCCGACCAGCGTGCTCGGCCACGAGACGTTCCTCGGCCTGTCGCCGGCGCTCGTGATCGCGCCGATGGCGCCGACCGTCGCCTGGCCGAACGGCGGCGTCGCGACGACGACGCTCGCGATCCCCGCTGCACCCGCCGTCGCCGGCACCTGGTGGCTGCAGTGGCTCGCGCTCGATCCGAACGGGCCCGCCGGCCTCGCCACGTCGCCGACGTTGCGCCTCACCATCTACTGAGTCCCTCCCCTCCGCCCCACCGCGCACGATCCCATGACGAGAACCGTCTCCTTCCTGCTCACCGCGACCCTGCTGGGCAGTTCGCTGCTGGCCCAGAAGGGCGTCCCCGCCGCGCCGACGACGCCGTTCTGGCCCGGCTACGGCCGCGACCCAGCGCACAACGCCAACGCCGACGTCCTCAGCCAGCCGCTGCAGCGCATCCTGTGGCAGACGCCGGTCGACCTGCAGCCGCAGTACACCGGCACGGTGCTCTACATGCACTACGCGTCGCCGCTGATCACGCGCGGCCACCTCGTGCTGGTGACCGTCAAGACCGGCGTCAACGGTGACTTCCAGGTCGAGGCGCGGCACCCGGCGACCGGTGCGCTGCAGTGGACCGAGACCACCGACTGGGTCCAGCCGCCGCACAACTGGGGCATGCCGTGCGGTTCGACGCTGACGCCGGACAACAAGCTCGCGACGCCGGCTGCCGGCGGCACGATCCTGCTGCGCGCGAACGCCGACCAGCCCAACAGCTCGGTGACGCGGCTCGCGTTCTACGGCCTCACCGCCTACCAGCAGAACCAGGCGCTCTACGACGCCGACGTCGCGATCTCGACGCCGATCACCTCGGACGCGCAGGGCAACCTCTACTTCGGCTATCAGGTCGCGTCCGGCTCGGCCGTGCCGATGTCGAGCGGCATCGCGCGGATCTCCTCGACCGGGGTCGGCACCTACGTCGCCGCATCGACGGCCGCCGGCAGCACGCAGATCCGCAAGGTCGTCTACAACTGCGCGCCGGCGCTGGCCAACGGCTCGCTCTACGTCGCCGTCAACAGCAGCAACAGCTCGGGCGGGTCGTGGGGTTACCTGCTGAAGCTCGACCCGACGACGCTCGCCCAGCAGGCGCGCATCCGCCAGAAGGACGTCGCGAACCCCAACGCCGACGCGCTGCTGCTCGACGACGGCACGGCCTCGCCGACGGTCGGTCCGGACGGCGACGTCTACTTCGGCGTGTTCGAGAACCAGTACGGAGCCAACCACTACCGCGGCTGGATGCGCCACTTCGACGCCAACCTCGCCGTCACCAAGATCGCCGGCCCGTTCGGCTGGGACGACACGGCCAGCATCGTGCCGCGCCACATGGTGCCGCAGTACACCGGCACCTCGCAGTACCTGCTGCTGACGAAGTACAACAACTACGGCGGCGGCGCCGGCGGCAACGGCCAGAACAAGCTCGGCGTGTTCGATCCCAACGCGACGATGGTCGATCCGGTGACCGGCGCCACGGTGATGAACGTCGTGCTCGAGATGGTCGGGCCGACGCCCGATCCGACGATCCCGGGCGGCGTCCGCGAGTGGTGCATCAACACCGCTGCGGTCGACGTGCGCGGCAAGTCGGCGATCGTCAACTGCGAGGACGGCAAGTGCTATCGCTGGCACTTCCCGACCAACACGCTGAGCGAGACGATCACGCTGACGGCCGGCATCGGCGAGGCCTACACGCCGACGATCCTCGGCCCGACCGGCATCAGCTACGCGATGAACGACGCCAAGCTGTACGCGCTCGGCAAGTGACCGGCGGCGGGTATCCTGCCCGTTCTCCCGCATGGCCTGCCGTCTCGACCACGACCAGCCGAGCCTGCTCGACGGTCTGCCCGACCGCCCCGAGTTCCATGCGCTGGCGATGCCGCGCCACGGCCGCGGCGACATCGCCGACGCGCTGCTCGACTGCCGCCGGCTGCCGGGCATGCGCATGCTGCGCATCTACGTGCCGGCGCCGGCGATGCGCGGCGACCGGCCGCTGCCGGTGCTGCTGGTCAACGACGGCCACAAGGCATTCGAGCCGCACGACCACGCGCGCGTGCCGCCGTGGCAGCAGAAGGGCACGCTGCAACTGCATCGGCTGATGGACGGCATGCTGTGCGCGGGCGTGCTGCGGCCAGCGGTCGTGGTCGCGATCGCGCCCCACGCCAGCTCCCGCGCCG
>CAYMRG010000635.1:0-3280 GCA_964392555.1 uncultured candidatus Brocadiaceae bacterium | reverse complement strand
CCACACCAACCTCGGCGTGCTCGACCTGCTGCAGGGCGACCGCGCAGCCGCCGACCGCCACTTCGTCAGCAGCGCCAAACTCGGGGCGCCGCACCCGATCGGCCGCCTGCTCGGTCTGGCCGGTGGTCTGCCCGCCGACGCGACCGACCGTCGCGCGGCCCTCTACCGCGCCGCGCTGCAGCTCGACCCCAACCTGGCCGAGGCGCGGCTCGGCCTCGGCCTGCTCGCCGTCGACCGCCAGCAGTGGAGCGAGGCCGCGGCGCTGCTCGGCGCCTTCGTCCAGCGCGCGGGCAACCACGTGCCGGGCCTGCTCGGTCTGGCGCGCGCGCAATGCGAACTCGGCCAGACCGAAGCCGCGCGCGCGACGCTGCAGCGCATCCTGCAGCTCGAACCGAACAACCTCGCCGCGCTGGGTCTGCAGAGCCGCCTCAACGGTCAGTAGGCAAGCGATCTGCCAGCCGCGAATTCCTCGCCGGCCGGCGACGGGGCGGTGCCCGATCCGACGTGTTCCGGTGACCGGAGCCACCATGTCACGACGCCTCACCGCCATCTTCCCGCTGCTCGCCGCGCTGCTGCCCGCCCAGGACCCGCCGACGCCGCCCGGCGGGTTCGCGATCGCGACCACGACGGTCGCGGTCGCGTTCTCCGACGGCGTCACGACCGGCATGGACCTCTACACGCCGACCGCCGTCGCCGGTCCGACCGGCTGGCCGGGCGTGCTGGTGATGCACGCCGGCGACGGCGGCACCAAGAACGACGCCGCGGTCGTCAGCGCCGCGCGCCATCTCGCCGCGGCGGGCTACGTCGCCTACGCCTACACCGATCCCGGTCGCACGTCGCAGGAACGCGAACTGCTCGACAGCGCCGAAGCGCACGGCCTGGCGCAGGCGGCCGTCGTCGGCACGGCGATCGATCCGGCGCGGCTCGCGGCGACCGGCTTCTCGGGCGGCGGGCGCAAGTCGTTCGCGGCGGCGGCGTGGTCCGGTCGGCCGCTGCCGCTGGCCGGCTTCGTCACCGACTACCCGCCGCTGCTGGCGATCGCGCCGGAGATCGCACCGCTCGACACGACCGAGATCAGCGTGCCCGGCGGCGTGATGGCTGCCGACAGCATCGTGGTCGGCAAGCCGCCGACGCACCCGTGGCTCGCGGCGATCGCGGCGAGCGACTTCGCCGGCCTGCGCACGCAGGTCGACACGACCTACAACCAGGACCTGCTGACGAACCTGGCGACGGCGACGGTGCCGGTGCTGTCGATGGTCGCGATGCAGGACTTCAAGATCCTCGACAACCCGTCGATCGACGCGTTCCTGGCCCTGCCGCAAGGGCCGAAGCGCCTGTTCCTGTCGACCGGCGGTGGCCACTCGACGGTCGACAATGGCATGGAGCGCGCGGTGATGCAGGACCTGCGCACGCGCTGGTTCGATCGCTTCCTCAAGGGCATCGCGAACGGCGTCGACCTCGAACCGCTGGCCGAGGTCGGCATGCAGCCGGAGACGACGGCGCTGCACCTGAACCCGGCGACGATCTGGGAGCATCGCGGTGAGCCGAGCTGGCCGCCGGCGCTGCCGGGCCAGCGCTGGTACCTGGTCGGCGCGCAGGACCTCCGCGACGTGCCGCCGGTGGCGTTCAACCTGACCAACGTGATCACGCACACGGTGCCGGCCGGCTACGACATCTACGCCTACGTCGCCGGTGGCGGCGGCGTCGTGCCGGGCAACGTCACGAGCAACATCGCGCCGAGCAACCAGACCTTCGCCACGCCCCCGCTGACCGAAGCGATCGAGATCGTCGGCCGGCCCGCGGTGCAGTTGACCGTCGACGACACCACGGGTCTCTGCCAGTTGACCGCGGTGCTCGCGCACCAGGATCCGACCGGGGCCGTGCACTGGATCACGGCCGGCACGGCCGGCTTCCGCAGCGGCGTCGCCGGCCCGGCCCAGCTCCGCATCGAGCTCACCGACGTCGGCCAGGTCGTGCCCGCCGGCGACCGGCTCGTGCTGAAGATCACCAACCTCGCCGACATCAACGGCCCCGGCTCGCGCCGCATCCGCGAAGTGCCCTACTTCGAGAGCACCGTGACGACGATCCAGGTCGGTCCCGGCAACGACAACTGGATCGACGTGCCGCAGCGCCCCTACCGGGCGGCGTTGCTGCCGCGCCTCGCCCGCGTCTCGGCCGCCGGCGGCTTCTCGCACCCGCTCGAACTGCGCGGCGGCGCCCTGCGCGCCGGCCAGAACTACCTGCTCGTGATGGGAGTCACCGGCGAGGCGCCGGGCGTCGTCGTCAACGGCGTGCCCGTGCCGATGAACGTCGATGGCGTCACCGGGCTCGCGCTGTCGCTGGTCAACACGCCGTTCCTGCCCGCGGCCGCCGGCGTGCTCGATCCCGCCGGCATCGCGACCCCGGGCTGCCAGTTGCCCGCGGCGGTGGCGCCGCTGCTCGCCGGCTTCCGCTTCACGTTCACGGGGCTGGTGATCGACGTGACCGGGTCGCTCGAGGTCGTCGGCGGCCCGGCGACGCTGCGGATCGATCCGTGAACGGCCGGCCCGGGTGGCCGCGCCAGACCCGGCCGCGTATCGTCCGCGCCGTGACCACGCCCATGCCACGTCGCGACTTCCTCGCCGCCACCACCTCGGCCGCGTTCGGCCTCGCCTTGCCCGCCCAGGCCCGCGCGCAGGATCCCGCGAGCGCGCCGCCGGCGGCGAAGGGCAGCGCGTTCCGGCTCAAGTACGCGCCGCACTTCGGCATGTTCGAGAACCACGCCCCGGACCCGCTCGACCAGCTGCAGTTCGCGGCCGACGAGGGCTTCACGGCGTGGGAGGACAACGGCATGGCATGGCGCGACCCGAAAGAGCAGGAGCGCTTCGCCGCGAAGATGGCGCAGTGCAAGCTCGCGATGGGCGTGTTCGTCGCGACGATGGACTGGGAGAATCCGTCGTTCGCCTCGGGCAGGCAGGAGTTCGCCGACAAGGCGCTCGCCGACATGCGCACCGCGGTCGAGGTCGCGAAGCGCGTCAACGCGAAGTGGTGCACGATGGTGCTCGGCCTCGTCGAACCGCGCCTCGACTTCGGCTACCAGATGGCCAACGCGATCGAGCTGCTGCGCCGCTGCGCCGACATCGCGGCGACCGCGGAGCTGACGATGGTGCTCGAGCCGCTGAACAAGCGCGACCACCCCAACCTGTTCCTGTCGACGGTGCCGCAGGGCTTCGCGCTGTGCCGCGCGGTGAACTCGCCGTGGTGCAAGATCCTCGACGACCTCTACCACGAGCAGGCGAAC
>CAYMRG010000634.1:1488-3283 GCA_964392555.1 uncultured candidatus Brocadiaceae bacterium | reverse complement strand
GAGACGGCAGCGCGCCTGCGGCCTCTTCTGCCGGCGCGTAGCGCCGCGCAACCTTGGTTGCGGGCCGCAGGACGCGCTGAGGGCCGAGAGCAAGTCATGCGGCCTCCAAATGGCAATTGGCGGATGCCCCGCGTCAGGCCACGGCGTCGTTCGCCACCGCGGGCGCGCGGCGCGGCAGCAACAGCGCCAGCAGCGCCGAGAACAGCGCGCAGCCGATGCCGACCCACAGCGCCGGCGCGAACGAGTGCGAGTGCTCGAAGGCCGCTGCGATCGCCGGCTTGCCCGGCAGCTGCACGCCACGCGCCACCGCGTAGAACAGCGCGGCGGCGGTCGCCCGCAGCGCCAGCGGGTAGTACTCGCCGAACCAGGCACCGAAGCAGGACCACGTGCCGGCGCCGATCCCCATCGCGGTCGCGGCCAGCGTGAACGAGCCGAAGTCCGCGGCGACCTCGCCGAGGCGCTCGAGCACCAGCCACTGGCCGAGCGCGAACACCAGGCAGAACGCGACGAACACGCGCACGCGGCCGAGCCGCGCCGCGAGGAAGCCGCACAGCACGTCGGCGACGACGTGCACCGCGTTGACCTGGATCTGGAACCAGCCGACGTCGGCGGCGGCGACGCGGTGCATGCGGATCAACGCGCCGGGCAACTCGGCGTAGACGCACCAGAAGCCCGCCATGTGCAGCGTGAGGACCGCGAGCAGCAGCCAGCTCACCCGCCGGTAGGGCGCGCGGAACAGCGCGCTCGCGGGCAGCCGCTGCGCGACCGGCGCCATGAGGTCCGGCCCCGGCATCGACCAGCGGCCGATCAGCGCGAGCGCCCCCAGCAACGCCGAACCGACGAACACGACGCGCCAGCCGACGTCCGGCAGCGGCGCGAGGAAGCAGCCGACCGCCGCCGCCATGCCGACGGCGACGGGGCTGCCGGCCTGCAGGATGCCGTGCACCTGGTCGCGCCGGCGGCCGCGCCAGTGTTCGGCGACGACCGCGTGCCCGATCCCCCATTCGCCGCCGACGCCGAAGCCGACGACGAGGCGCGCCAGCAGCAGCGTCCAGTAGCCGTTGGCCAGCCCGGTCAGCAGCGCGCCGGCCGAGAACACGAGGATGCTCGCGACCATCGCCTGCCGCCGACCGACGCGGTCGGCGAAGCGGCCGAAGCCGAAGCCACCGACCGCCGTCGCCAGCAGCGACCAGCCTTCGATCCAGGCGACGCTGTCGCCGAGGCCGAGGTCGAGGCCGACCGCGTGCTTCGTGAAGCTGAACAGCACCAGGTCGTAGAGGTCGAAGACCCAGCCGAGCCAGCAGAACAGCAGGATGCGGCCGCGGCCGTGCGCGAACAGACAGTCGGCGGGGTCCTGGTGCATGGGCGGACGAGTCGACCCGGGCCGGTCGGCAGGATCAGCGCTCCAGGCCGCGGATCCGCAGCAGCCGCAGTTCGCCGAACGTCGCCACCGCGAGCAGGCGGCGATCGGCCGACAACGCCGCGGCGAGGATCGTGCCCTGCTGGGCGAGCGACGCCGGCATGCGCGCCGCGTCGGGCACGTCGATCGGGAACTCCTTCACCACCTGCAGGGTGCGCGTGTCGTGGAACTTCACCGCCGCGCCGTCGTGGCTGACGGCGAGGTTCGCGTCGAGCACGGCCCAGAAGCGCGGCGCGTAGTTGGAACCGGCGAGCACCCGTCCGTCGGCCATCGCCAGACGCCGCACGCCGCCGGCGACGACGAACAGCTCCTCGCCATCGGGCGCGATGGCCAGCGCCGTGACACCCTGCGGCTGCGCCGGCAGCTCGCGCAACC
>CAYMRG010000634.1:0-1478 GCA_964392555.1 uncultured candidatus Brocadiaceae bacterium | reverse complement strand
TGCCTTCGCTGCTCTCGCCGCCGCCGGCGACGAACGACGCGCGCGCAATCGCCGTGACCCCGTTGTCGCCGAAGCCGACCGCCGAGGCGTGGCAAGCGCTCGCCAGCGTGCGCTGCAGGTCGCTGGCGAAGTGCCACAGGCGCACCTGGGCGGTCCGGTCGACCGCGCTGACGATCGCCCGCGACCCGTCGGGCGCGGTTCGCACGTCGCAGAGCCGCGGCACCACCAGCGCCCGGAACTCGGCCGGCGGCACCGGGAAGACGCGGCTGCTGTCCTGCAGCAGAACCATGGCCCCGGTGCTGCCGACCAGCTGCGCACCGCCCACCGGCGTGAGGTCGGCGACCGCCCCGTCGGCGATGCCGACGGCGAGCAGCCGCGGGCCACTTCCGCGCCGAGGATCGCCGCCCAGCGGCTCGCCGTTCGCCGGCTCGCCCTTCGCCGGCTGCTCGCCGGCCGCGGGCTCGGCGAGCGGCTCGGGCTGCGTCGCGCCGGCGCCGAGCAGGTCGAGCAGCACGCGGGCGCCATCGGCCTGGACGAACAGCGCGCGCAGCGAATGCCCGCCGGGCACGGCGGCGAGCCGCGGCAGGGCCTGGCCGTCGAACGGCACGCTGCGCACCAGCTCCAGACCGACGCGCTCGGCCTTGGCGTCGGCGACCTGCTGGGCCGGGATCAGCACCGCGAACAGCAGGGAAGCGCTACAGGCCGCCGGGCGCATCATCATGGCCGAACCATACCCGGCCGACCGACCGCGCTCCACGGCCGCGCGCGCGCGCGCCGCGGCTCTGCTATCCTGTCCGCCCCGAATGTTCGCGCCCCCCCGCCAGAACACCGTCCCGGTCCGCATCGGCGCCGTCACCGTCGGCGGCGGCCACCCGGTCGTCGTGCAGTCGATGACCAACACCGACACCGCCGATGCCGCCGCGACCGCGGCGCAGGTGAAGGACCTGTTCCTCGCCGGCAGCGAGCTGGTCCGCATCACGGTCAACTCGCAGGAGGCTGCGGCCGCCGTGCCCGAGATCCGCCAGCGGCTCAACGACGCCGGGCTCGCCGTGCCGCTGATCGGCGACTTCCACTACAACGGCCACGTCCTGCTGCGCAAGTTCCCGCGCTGCGCCGAAGCGCTCGACAAGTACCGCATCAACCCGGGCAACGTCGGCAAGGGCCGCAACCACGATGCGAACTTCGCGACGATGGTCGCGTGCGCGGTCGACCACGGCAAGCCGGTGCGGATCGGCGTCAACGCGGGTTCGCTGGACCAGGAGCTGCTGAACGACCTGATGGAGGTCAACGCGCGCGCCTCGGTGCCGCAGGACGCGACCGCGGTGTTCCTCGAGGCGATGGTGCAGAGCGCGCTGCGTTCCGCCGCCGCCGCCGAGGAACTGGGCCTGCGCCGCGACCAGATCATCCTGAGCTGCAAGATCAGCAAGGTGCAGGAGCTGGTGCGCGTCTACCGGGCGCTGGCCGATCGCACCGACCAC
>CAYMRG010000633.1:0-3286 GCA_964392555.1 uncultured candidatus Brocadiaceae bacterium | reverse complement strand
GTCCACGGCACGGCGACCAACGACGGCGGCGGCGCCTTCCTGCAGAACACCACCGGCCAGGTCACGCGCTGCGTGTTCTGGCACAACAGCGACACCGATGGCCAGATCGGCCGTTCGCAGTGCCGCGGCGGCAACCCGCGCTACTCGTGCGTGCAGAACCTCTGGATCGGCGTCGTCGGTGAGGATCCGCCGGATCCCGCGAACTACCCGGGCTCGATCGATCTGCTGCCGCAGTTCGTGTCGCTGCTCGGCGCCAACGGCCAGCCGGGCGGTGGCGACGACGACCTGCACCTGCTGGCGACGTCGCCGTGCATCGACGCGGTGCCGACCAACCAGACCATGACCGGCCAGGATCGCGACGGCCTGCCGCGCCGCATCGACGGCAACGCCGACTTCACGGCGCAACTCGACATGGGCGCATTCGAGTTCGGCTACGGCCGGCTCGCGGCGACCGCCGCGCCGGCCGCGAACGGTGTCGACGTGACGATCGCGGTGTCCGGCACGACCGGGCTGCCGGTCGTGCTCGCGATCGGCGCGCCGGGCGCGGAGCTGGCGTTCCCGCCGTTCGGCGCGCTGTTCTTCGATCCCGCCACCCCCCTGGCCACCTTCTTCCTCGGCGTGATCCCGGTGACGACCGTCGCCAACACCATGCCGTCGGGCAGCTTGGTGCAACTGCAGGCGCTCGTCCTCGACTTCGGCGGCGCCGCCACGCTGACCAACCCGGTGACCGTTCGCCTCTGACCGTCTACGCACTGTCGGGGCCCCACGGCAGGGCCCCGATGCGCTACCTTCCGCGGCGGAGGAATCGCCCATGAAGGTCCAGGACATGATGCAGTCGTCGGTGACGACCTGCAGCGCAAACGAATCGCTCGACTCGATCGCCAGGAAGCTGTGGGAGCACGATTGCGGGGTGCTCCCCGTCGTCGACGGCGATGGCCGGCCGATCGCGATGATCACCGATCGCGACGTGTGCATGGCGGCCTACACGACCGGCAAGCCGCTGCACCAGCTCCGCACGGCGCTGGCGATGTCGAAGCAGCTCATCTCCTGCCGGCCGCAGGAGGACCTCACGGCCGCCGCGCATCGCATGGCGAAGAACGGCGTGCGCCGCCTGCCGGTCGTCGACGGCGCCGGCAAGCTGCTCGGCATCCTGTCGCTGAACGACCTCGTGCAGGACGGCGTCGAGACGGCGGCCGCGGCCCCGGCGATGCAGGTGCTCGCTGCGGTGTCGCGCCACCGCTCGAAGGTGCCGACCGAGCCGATCGCGAAGGAAGTCGCCAAGCCTGCCACGGCCGCCAAGGCCAGCCCCGCGGGCTGACCGGCGCGGTCACGGCCTGCCGGCCGCCGGTGCCGCGAGCACCGGCTGGTCGATCCCGGGCAGCAGCACGACGAAGGTCGCGCCGCCGAGCGGTGAGGTTTCGCACCAGATCATGCCGTCGAAGCGCGTGACGATCGCGCGGCAGGTCGCGAGGCCGAGCCCGGTGCCGGCCGGCTTGTCGGTCAGGTGGTCGCGCAGCTGGTGGAACTTCTCGAACACCGCCTGGCGATCCTCGGGGCGGATGCCGCAACCCGAGTCCTCGACGCGCAGCTCGAAGCTGCCGTCGCGGCCGGCGACCGTGACGCGCACACAGCCGCCGTCGGGCGTGAACTTGACGGCGTTGTCGACCAGATGGCGCGCCACCTGGCGCAGCCGTTCGCGGTCGCCCCGGCACTTCGGCGTGTCCTCGTGCACATCGAACTGCAGGTCGATCGATCGCGACGCGGCGGCGCCGCCGTAGCTGGCGAGCACGTCGCGCACGACCGCCCCGCCATCCACCGACTCGTCGCGGAAGTAGGCGTCGCCGCTCTCGAGCTGCAGGTAGTCGAACATCGCGTCGACCAGGTAGCTGAGCTGCAGGCCTTCCTCGTGGATCACCTTGACGAATTCGGGCCACTCGACGCTCTCGCCGGGGATCAGCGAATTCAGGATCTCCGAGTAGGCGCAGATGTTGGTCAGCGGCGTGCGCAACTCGTGCGAGACACTCGACAGGAAGCGGTCCTTGAGCCGCTGCAGCTCGTGGCTCCGCGTGCTGTCGACCAGCAGGAACGCGCAGCCGAAGTCCTGCCCGGTGCGCGACGACCGGACGCCGACCGCGGCGAGGTCGTAGACGCGGCCGGCGCATGCGATCGACGGATACCGCACCTGCGCCGGCGCCTGGTCGCCGGATTCGCGCACCGTCCGCCATGCCTCCTGGGCGCGCTGCGCGAGTTCGGGCTTCAGCGCCTCCCACAGCACCTTGCCGTGCGGATCGAGCAGCGGCGAACGCATCACCAGCGCCGCGGCCGGATTCGCCAGCACGACTTCGCCGACGCCGTCGACGACCACCACGCCTTCGCCGAGCGCTTCGAGCGCGGAGCGCGCCCGTTCGTAGCCGAGCTGCAGCGACATCACCTGCGCGGCGGCTTCGCGCTGGCCCTCGCGACTCGCCGCACGACTGCGCTGCTCGACCACCTGCGCCAGCAGCCGCTGCGCGCGCTGCTGCTGCACCAGCAGCAGGCCGGCGCCGAGCGCGCCGAGCAGCAGCGCACCCCACCAGGGCGTGCCGAACAGCCATGCCACGACCGCGAGCGACAGAGCGCCACCCGCCGGCCATGGGCATGCCTTCGGCTCCGACGGCGGCGATACCGCCGGCGTCCCACCATGCGTCGACTGGGCTTCGCGCATCGAGTCCGAGCGCTATCGGGCGGCAGGGGGGCGACTCTTGACGGGCGAAACCCTGCAGGCCGGGGGGCCCGGCAACCGATGAACGCCCACTGACCACACCCCGGGATCCGCATGGTCTTGCTCGAACTCTGCCTTCTCTCGTTGCTGTCGCCTCAAGCGCCCACGGCGGCACCGACTCCGCCGGTGGCAGCGCCGGCGACGGCGCCGACCGATCCGGCCACCGCGGCGACACCCCAGGAACCGGTGAACCGGGCCCCGGAGCCGGGGCCGGCCGCCAGCGACGACCTGGCCGCGCTGCACCGGGCCGAGGCCGCCGGCAAGTCCGCCGACCTCGAGGAGCTGGTGCGGCTGGCGACCGGCAGTGAGGCCGCGATCGCCGCGCGCGCGGCGTGGCTGCTCGGCCGCAGCGAGGCCGACGGCGCCGCCGCGGCCCTCGAACGCGCGTTCGCCAGCCCGCACGCCGGCGCACGCGTCCAGGTGCTCGCCACGCTGCTGAAGTCCGGCGACGCCACGACGTTCCCGGTGGCGAAGAAGGCGCTCGACGACGACGATCGGAACGTGCGCGCGCTCGCGGCCCAGCTG
>CAYMRG010000632.1:0-3303 GCA_964392555.1 uncultured candidatus Brocadiaceae bacterium | reverse complement strand
GCTGGTCGACAGCGACACCGCGGCCTCGACCAACTCCGCCACGGGGTTGGGGACGCAACTCTGACGGTCGCGGTTCCGGCCCCCCAGGGGGCAGGGGCCCCCGGGGCCGCGTGGCCGCCCGAGAGTCGCGGCTGGTTCGTCGTCGCCGTGCTCTGCCTGTGTTCGATCGTCTCGTTCATCGACCGGCAGATCATCAACCTGCTGGTCGAGGACCTGCGCCGCGACCTGCGACTCTCCGATTCCTCGATCGGCCTGCTGCAGGGGCTATCGTTCGCGCTGTTCTACGCCGCCTGCGCGGTGCCGCTCGGCCGGGTCGCCGATACCGCCAACCGGCGCCGCCTGATCGCCGCCGGCATGTGCGTCTGGACCGCGGCTACCGCGCTGTGCGGCCTGGCGGGCAGCTTCCTGCAGCTGTTCTGCGCAAGGGTGCTGGTCGGCGTCGGCGAGGCGACGCTGACGCCCAGCACCTTCTCGATGTTCGCCGACCTGTTCCGGCCGCAACGCCTGGCGTTGCCTTGCGGCATCTACACCGGCTCGAGCTTCGTCGGCTCCGGCATCGCGCTGCTGCTGGGCGGCGCGATCCTCGCGCAGCTCGCGAGCTCGGGCGTGCCGACGCTGCCGCTGGTCGGCCAACCGAAGGTCTGGCAGGCGGCGTTCATGCTGGCTGCACTGCCGGGCGTGTTCGTCGTGCTGCTGTTCCTCGCGACGGTGCGCGAACCGGAGCGACGCGGCCTGGCACCAGGCCGCAGCGCCGAACGCCCGACGCTGGCGGAACTGCTGGCCTTCTATCGCTCGAACGTGCCGGTGTTCAACGCGGTGTTCTTCGGCGTCGCGCTGGTCGGCGCGGTGCAGTTCTCGATCGGGGCCTGGACGCCGGCGTTCTTCATGCGCGTGCACCACTGGACGGCGCCGCAGGCCGGGGCCGCCTATGGCCTGGTGTTGCTGGTCTGCGGCACCGGTGGCTCGATCGCCGGCGGTTGGCTGGCCGACTGGCTCGAGGCGCGCAAGGGCCAGGGGCACCTGCGCACGGCGCTGTTCTCGGCGTTGGCGACGCTGCCTTTCGCGGCCGCGTACCCGCTGGTGCCGAGCGGAAGCTGGGCCGTGGTGTTGCTGGTGCCGACGGTGTTCATCGGCTCGCTGAGCCTGGGCTCGGGCCCGGCACTGATACCGGCGTTCGCGCCGCCGCGGATGCGGGGCGTGCTGGTCGCGGTCTACCTGTTCGCCGGCAGCCTGCTCGGCCAGGCACTGGGGCCGTTCCTGGTGGGCGCGAGCACCGACCATCTGTTCGGTGCACCGGAACGTGTGCGCGACTCGCTGGTGCTGGTGACCAGCCTGTTGCTGCTGTCCGCGGCGGCGTTCCTCGCCACCGGGCTGCGCGCTATGCGCCGGGCAGGCTGACGACCACCTTGCCGAACGCGCCGGTCGCGGCGTGCGCATACGCGGCCTCGGCCGCCTCGAAATCGAACACGCGATCGATCACCGGCTTCAGGCCGTGCGCGACCATGAACTGCGAGAGCGCGTCCTGCTCGGCGCGCGAGCCGACCATCACCGCGCTGACGCGCAGCGCCGCGAAGATCAGCGGCATCGCGTTGATCTCGCCGCCGAAGCCGTCCTTGAGCCCGAGCACGAGCGGCTGGATGCCGGTGCCACCGAGCTCGATCACGTGCTGCACGCCGGCGCCGCCGGTCAGCTTGCGCACTTCGTCGGCCCACTCGGGATGCTCGCGGTAGTTGATGGCGGCAACCGCGCCCAGTGCCTTGGCGCGCGCGATCTTGTCGGCGCTCGAGGAGAGCACGATCGGCTTCGCACCCGCGGCGGCCGCGATCTGCACCGCGAACAGCGCCACGCCGCCGGTGCCGATCACCAGCACGTGATCGCCGGCCTGCAGCCGGCCCAGCGTCTGCAGCGCGCTCCAGGCCGTGACGCCGGCGCAGGGCAGGCAGGCCGCCTGCTCGTAGCTCCAGCCATCGGGGATCCGGGTCAGGCCGCTGGCCGCGAGGATCACGTGCTCGGCGAACACGCCGGGTCCGCCGGCGCCGAGCGCCGACATCACCGCCGGCAGCGTCGGGCGGCCGCTGGCGAACTCCTGGAAGAACGTCGAGACCACGCGGTCGCCGACGCGCCAGGTGGTCACGCCTTCGCCGACCGCGACCACGTCGCCGGCGCCATCGGAGAGCGGCGTGAAGTGATCGGCGCCGTTGACGGGATAGGACAGGTCACGCACGCCGAGGTCGCGGCGGTTCAGCGAGACGGCGCGGATCCGCACCAGCACTTCGCCGGCACCCGGCGCCGGGATCGCGCCGTCGGCGCGCGCTAGGGCGTAGCCGTTGGCGCCCTTGACCAGTTCGTAGCGTCGGTTGTTCATGTTGCCGTGATCCCGTGTCGTCCGTTCGGCGGTGAAGTCGAGGATGGCGCGCGCGAATGCGCCGGACTGGCGCTCCGGCAACGCGAGGAAGGCCGGACCCGTCAGCGTGACCGGCACCTGCGGGAACGCCTCGCGGAAGCGACCCAGCATGCCGTTCAGCGTCAGGCCGTCGTCGGGCGCCTGCACCACCTGGGCGCGCAGGCCGCCCGCGAGCGCGCGCCGCAGCACGCCCTCGAAGTCCTGGTCGAAGATCGCGTCGAAGGCGAGGTCGCGTCCGCGGCCCGCGACCAGCGCGCCCAGCGTCTCGGCGTGCACCAGTTCCGCGACCGGGTCGAGGAACAGGCTCTTCATCAGCTTGAAGGTCTCGTTGACGTAGCGACCGTCGAGGTCGAGCGGCGGCGCGTGGCCGATGTCGGCGCGCAGCTTCAGCCGTTCCTCCGCGGGCGCGAGGATGATGCCGGAAAGGGTCAGCGAGGCCACGCGCTGCGGCGCGGCGGCGGCGATCTCGGCGGCGAAATGCGTGCCGGTGTGGTGCGCGGCGAGATGGAAGCGGTCGATGCCGAGCGCGTCGATGGCCTCGAGCATCCAGCGCCCAGAGTCGACGGTCGAGGGCGCGCCCTCGGGCCTGAAGCTCGCGCCGAAGCCCGGCGTGTCGAGCGCCACCGCGGCCTGGCCGGCGCGCGCGAGGAAGCGCAGCACCGCTTCGAAGCCCGCCGAGCTGACCGGCGTGCGATGCAGCAGCACGACCGGCGTGCCGTGCCCGGCGTTGCGGCGACCATGCAGCTGGCCGGCGGAAGTCTGGACGTAGAACTTGTCGATCATGGTGTTCCGGTCGATAGCACGGTCTGGTTGCGCGCGACCTTCGGCAGGTCCGTCAACGGACGCGGACGATACGCGCGTTCGAGCGGCGCGAACACCTCGGCCGGCAGGCGCAACTC
>CAYMRG010000631.1:0-3304 GCA_964392555.1 uncultured candidatus Brocadiaceae bacterium | reverse complement strand
GCTGCAGAACGCGATCGCGACCGTCCACGGCCACCTGCAGGCCTACGTGCCGTCGGCGGCGATCGCCGCGGCGCGCGACTTCTTCTGGAACGAGCTGTGCGACTGGTACCTCGAGATGGTGAAGCCGCGCTGCCGCGAGGACGCCGATCCGGCGTCGCGCCGGACCGCGCAGCAGGTGCTCGCCGCCGTGCTCGACCAGACGCTGCGGCTGCTGCACCCGTTCGTGCCGTTCCTCACCGAGACGCTGTGGCCGACGCTGCGCGAGCTGGCGCCGCAGCGCGGCATCGGCGCGCCGTTCGCCGACAGCGAGCTGCTGGTGCAGGCGCGCTGGCCGGCCGGCGACGCGGCGTGGGCCGCGCCGGCGATCGAGCAGCAGGTCGCGGCGATGCAGCAGTGGTGCGTCGCGATCCGCGAGGCGCGCGCCCGCTACCAGGTGGCGCCGAAGGAGCGGCTGCCGGCGCGCTTCCAGGCCGACGGCGATGCCGCGGCGGTGCTGCACGCGACCGCGCCGCTGCTGGCGCACATGAGCGGCCTCGCCAGCGTCGACGTCGGCGCGGCGCTCGAGCGCACCAGGGACAGCGCCACGGTCGTGCTCGGCACGGCGAAGGCGTTCCTGGTCGGCGTCGTCGATCTCGCCAAGGAGCAGCAGAAGCTGCAGAAGGAGCGCGAGCAGCTCGAGGGCCGCATCGCCGGCATCGCGAAGAAGCTCGGCAACGAGGGCTTCGTCGCCAAGGCGCCACCGGCGGTGATCGACAAGGAGCGGCAGAACCTCGCCGCGCTGCAGGCGCAGCTCGCCGGTGTCGAGCAGAGCCTGCGCGATCTCGGGTGAACGGCGCGGCTCGCGCCCGGGCGCCTACCTGACCGGTTCGCTACTTGACCGGTTCATCGTAGAGCGAGGCGAAGTCGACCAGCCGCGCGCCGCCCTCGTCACACACCGCGTACTTGCCGACGTAGAGCGACGCCGCCCCGGCCTGACCGGCCTTGTTCGCTGCATAGAACTGGACCTGGAAGTTCGGCCGACCCTTGGCGTCCTGCAGGCGCGCGACCTTGGTCAGGCGCACGACGCGCTTGCACGCCTCGACGCAGGCGTCGACCGGGGACTTGCCGAGCGCCATCTGGTGGACGACGAACGAACCGCCGTTGGCGAGGATGCACGCTTCGCCGCGCCCCGTCGAACCACCGGTGCCGACGTCGTTGTCGCAGTAGTTGCCCGCGCCGAGCAGCGGCGAGTCGCCGACGCGGCCCGGGATCTTGAACGCCAGCCCCGAGGTCGTCGTGCACGAGCCGACGTCGCCATCCGCGCCGATCGCGCCGAGGTGGATCGTGCCGGTCTTGTGCTTGTACTTGTCGAACCACTCGACGCCGTGCTCGCCGTTCTCCTCCGGCGCGATGCGCTTGTCGACCGCCGAGCGCCGCTCGGTCCATTCGACCCACTTCTTGCGCGAGGCCTCGGTCAGCAGGTTCTCCTCCTTGAAGCCGTGCATGCGCGCGAAGCGCAGCGCGCCCTCGCCGACCAGCAGCACGTGGTCGGTGTGCCGCATCACCTTGAGCGCGACCTGCGCGGGGTTCTTGATGTTCTGCAGCGCTCCCACCGCGCCGCCGAGCCCCGATGGGCCGTCCATCACGCAGGCGTCGAGCTCGACGACGCCGTCCTCGTTCGGCAGACCGCCCAGACCGACGCTGTCGTCGTTGGGGTCGTTCTCGACCAGCTCGACGCCGGCGACGGCCGCGTCGACCGGCCGCCAGCCCTCGCTCATGCGCTGCACGGCGAGCTGGACGGCGGCGAGGCCGTTGGCGCTGGCGATCGCGACCGGCGATCGCCGGCGCGGCACGGCGAAGCTGGCGGCGGGCACCACCAGGGTGCCGGCGGCCGCGGACTGCAGGAACGAGCGACGGGAGAGTTCGGCCATGGGCGCGACATTACCGTCCGCGCCGCGGCGCTGGCATCATCTGCCGCGCGGGAACGGGTCGTAGCGCGCCGGCAGCGCGCCGGGCAGCACGAGTTCGCGCGCGCGATGCAGCCAGAAGCGGTAGCGCGGGCCGACCTGGTGGTCGAGCGGACGCCGCCCCGAGTAGTAGCCGAACAGCGTCGAGAACGGCAGCCGATCGCCGGCGCCGATCTCGTCGACCTCGGGCAGGCGGGGATCGTCCTCGAACCACGGCGCCTCGATGCCGTCGATGCTGCCGACCGCGACGAAGTCGCCCGGCTGCAGCGTCGTGACGTCCTCGACGTAGTGCCGCATGCCGAGCCGCGGCGCGTAGTACTCGCAGGTCCAGCCGCCGGTGAAGTAGATCGCGGCGTTCGGGTCGAGCGCCTTCGCCCGCGCCACCGTCTGTTCGATCGCCCGGATGCAGGCGAACCCCTCGAGGTAATCGACGAGCTGGTAGAAGCCGCCGACCGCCACGGCGAACGCCGCCCACCACGCCACGCCGCGGCCGCGTCGCCGGGTCCGCGCGACGATCCAGCCGACGCCGAACGTGAACACCATCACCACCAGCATCGAGCGACGCGCAGCCGGGAACGGCGACACCGCGAACGAGGCCGCCAGCTCGCTGAGCACCCAGACCACCAGCATCACCCGCCAGCGACCGGCGAGGCCGAGCGCGCGCCTAGCCCCCCACCGCCGCACCGGCGCGGCCAGCAGGCGCCATGCCACGGCCGCGAGCACACCCCAGGTGCAGATCGCGATCGCCAGGTAGCACAGCGTGTCCGGCGCCAGCCCGACGAGACCCGCCCCGGAGTTGCCGGGTGCGGCGGCGACCACCGCATAGCCGCCGAAGTAGACCACGGCGAACGCGGCGTAGACCCAGGTCCGCGCGCGCAGCGCGTAGAGGCCGAGGAAGGCGGTCGGGATGCCGAGTCCGCCGACCTGCAACAGCATGCCGCGCAGCAGATGCGGCCATTCGCGGCGCGTCGACCGTTCGAGCTGGCGCAGGAAGTACGAACCGCCGCCGTGCGACAGCGACAGCAGGCCCTCGATGCCGAGCGCGAGGCAGGCCGCCACGACGCAGGCGACGACCAGCTCGCGCAGTCGGCCGCGCGACCAGGCGACAAGCGTCCAGGGCCCCAGCATGCCGAGCGCCGAGTACTTGGTCTGCAACGCCAGCCCCAGCAGCACGCCCGCCGCCACCGCCCGGGCGGAGCTGCGCCGGTCGAACGCGCCGAACAGCGTCGCCAGGCTCGCCAGCGCCAGCGACAGCATCGGCACCTCGAGCATCAGGTTGACGCCCGGCAGGACCATCGGCCCGAGCGCGATCAGCACGCCGAGCGCGACCTCCTTGCCCGGCGCGAACCGCCGGATCA
>CAYMRG010000630.1:0-3308 GCA_964392555.1 uncultured candidatus Brocadiaceae bacterium | reverse complement strand
GCGGGAGTAGTAGATCAGCGGCGGGTCGCCGGCGGCCGACGCGCGGCGCGCAGCGTCAGGAAGGTCGTCACCGAACAGATCGCCGACATGCAGGCACCGAACACCAGCCAGCCGGTCGAACCGAAGAAGAAGTAGCCACCGCCGGCGAAGGTCGCACCGAGCGCGACGCCGGCGCAGCTCAGGTAGAAGCCGACCAGGCCCATCGACCAGTGCGTGTGCTCGGTCTTCGCGGGTGCGGGCAGCCGCGACGGCGGCGGCGAGGTGCGAGGATCGGTCATGGCGGTTACGGCAGATAACGCGACAGCCGCGCGCCCAGACGGTTCGCGGCCCACATCGGCATCTTGGACCACATCCGTCGCGGCAGGTCCAGCCTGGGGTTGCTCGGGTGGAACTCGGGCAGCTTGGCACCGCGGCCGAGCAGCAGGTAGTCGTAGTGCAGCGGCTCCGAGGTGAAGCCCATGTTCATCTTGAACTTCGCCGGCCCCGAGTCGACGCGGCTGCGGCCGAAATCGAAGCGCGAATAGCCCTGTTCGACCGCCCACTCCATCATCGCGCAGTAGATCCAGTTGTTGACGCCGGTGTGGTTGATGCCGGTCAGCGAGCCCGAGTAGTAGGCGTACATCGTGTCGCGGAAGCAGAAGCTCATCACCGCGGCGAGCGTGCGCCCGCTCGGCTCGACCGCGCGATGGATCACGACCGCACGGCCGAACTCCTCTACCAGGCCCTCGAACCAGCTCACCGGCAGCGTCGGCGAACCGAGCCGGCGCTTGTTCTCGGCGAACAACCGGAACAGCTCGTCAACCGAACCGTCCGGCGTGACGCGGATGCCGTACGACTCACGCCGTTTGCCCTCGATCGCCGGCGCGGCCGGCTCGCGCGAACAGCGGACCTCGGCGCGCGCCTTCTTCGGGATGCGCGTCATCACCTGTTCCGGGTCGTCGGGCAGCTCGCAGCGGAACGTCACGTAGAGCGGCGAGCGCGGCAGGTCGCCGGGCCGCGGCTCGAGGTGGCGCAGCTCGACGTAGCCGACGTCGAGTTCGCGGCCGAGCTGTTCGGCGTGCGCCAGCAGGGCGCGGTGCGCGGCTTCGTGATCGGCGAGCACGCCGCCGTAGACCGCGTACGGCATGCTGACGAGGTTGCGGCCGAGGAACGGGCTCTTCGTCAGGAACAGCGGCAGCACGCCGAGCCAGCGCCGCCCCTGCTCGACGACCAGCGGCTTCGGCACGTGGCGGAACTGCTCGTTGACCGCGCGGGTCCAGCCGGAGCGGTGGAAGAACGTGCCGAGCTGGTGCCGGGCGACGTAAGCGTCCCAGCGCGAATCCTCGCCGGGCAGCAGTTCGCGGACGCGCAGCGGCTGCTCCGGCGTGCCGTTCGTCGCCGTCGCCGGCACGGTCGTCGTCTCCGGCGACGGGGTCGCCGTCGACGAGGCGAACTCGGCGGTGGGCCGCGGCGGTTCGCTGCCGATCGACGACGGCGGTTCGGCGCCGCCATCGACGACGTCCTGCACCTTGTAGTCGCGCAGGTTCGGCGCCTGCGTGAAGATGATGATCTCGCCGATCAGACCGAAACCGATCAGCTGGAAGCCGAACGCGGCGAGGATCGCGCCGATGACGAACGCGGGCTTGTTCTGCAGCGACTCGTCGTAGGCGAGCCGGCCGTAGAGGTAGTAGGCGGCGATCGGGCCGCCGATCGCGATCGCGGCGAAACCGAGGTAGCCGAAGAACCGCAACGGCCGCTGCGTGAACCGCGTCAGGAAGGTGATCGCGAGGATGTCGAGCATCCGGCGCAGGTAGACGCCGATGCCGTAGAAGCCGGCGCGGCCCTTCTCCTCGCGGTGGCGGACCTCGACCTCGACGACCTTGAAGCCCTGCCGCTGCGCCATCACCGGCAGGAAGCGGTAGAGCTCGCCATAGACCGCGACCTCCTCGAGCACCTGGCGGCGGAAACCGCGTGTCCCCGAGTTCAGGTCGTGGAACGGCGTGTTCATGATCACGCGCAGCACCCAGTTGAAGAACCGCGACTGCAGCTGGTTCAGCCACGGGTCGATGCGGCGGCTGCGCCAGGTCGCGACGCAGTCGGCACCGGCCTCGAGCGCGGCCACGACCTTCGTGATGTCGGCCGGCTCGATCTGCAGGTAGGGCGGCACGTTCAGGATGTGGTCGCCCTTGGCGTTGGCGACGCCGGCCGACAGCGCGATCGGTTCGCCGAGTCCGCCGCCCTGCAGCTGCACGATGCGCAGCGGCCACTGGCGCGCGAGGTCGCGCAGCTCCTGTTCGATGCGCCCGCTCGGGCCGTCGAGCACGAACACGAATTCGATGCCGTAGCCGGCGTGCGTCAGCGCCGCGCCGAAGCCCTCGACGACGCCGCGCGGATCCGCCTCGGGGCCGGAGACGGCGATCACGACCGAGACCAGGGGTGCGGTCACCGGCTCGCCTCCCGCGCCGTCACCGAGATGCGCTGGCGGAAGAACTTCGACACCTTGACCTGCAGTTCGGCGAGGAACCCGAGCAGGAACACGTTGCCGGCGAACAGCAGCGCCACCGCGCCGGCGGCGACCGCCGCCATGTCGTAGTCGACGAACCAGCGCCAGTGGCCTTCGCGGTCGGTCTTGACCATGCCGAGCAGGAACATCACCGGTGCCAGCAGGAACAGCGGCAACGCCAGCAGCGTGAACCAGCGGATCGGGTGCGCCGCGAACTGGATCAGCATCTTGATGCCGATCAGGTCGGCGAGCACGCGGAACACGCGCCCGAGGCCATACTTCGACTTGCCGGCGCGCCGCGCGTGGTGGCGGACCGGCAGTTCGGTGATGCGCGCGCCGATGCCGGCGGCGAGCGCCGCGAGGAAGCGGTGCATGTCGGAGTCGAGGTGCAGGCTGCGCACGACCCAGCCGCGGTATGCCTTCAGCGAGCAGCCGGTGTCGTGGATGTGCGCGCCGGTGACGCGCGCGATCAGGAAGTTCGCGATGCGGCTCGGCAGCAGCCGCGTCGCGACGCGATCCTGGCGGTTGCGGCGCCAGCCGCAGACGACGTCGAAACCCTGTTCGAGCTTGTCGACCAGCCGGCAGATGTCGGCCGGGTCGTTCTGCAGGTCGCCGTCCATCGACACGACGATCCGACCGCGGCAGGTGCGGAAGCCCGCGGCCATCGCCGCCGTCTGGCCGTAGTTGCGCCGGAACAAGACCAGCCGCACATGCGGATCGGCCGCGGCGATCGCGCGCAGGCTGTCGCGCGTGCCATCGGTGCTGCCGTCGTCGACCAGCACGATCTCGTAGGCGCGGCCGTACGACTGCAGCGCGGCGGCCAAAG
>CAYMRG010000629.1:0-3314 GCA_964392555.1 uncultured candidatus Brocadiaceae bacterium | reverse complement strand
GCCATGCATGCGACCACCGCCGACGGGGCGCTGACCGTCGAACCGGTCTACTGCCTCGGCAACTGCGCGCTGTCGCCGTCGCTGCAGCTCGACGGCGAACTGCACGGCCGCGTCACGCCCGAACGGCTCGACGCGCTGGTCGCGGCGACGAAGACCGCGGCGGTGCGCCCGTGACCGTCCGCGTGTTCGTGCCGTGCGACAGCGCGGCGGTCTCGGTCGGCGCCGACGCGACGGCCGCGGCGATCGCGCGCGAGGCCGCGACGCGCAAGGTGGCGATCGAGATCGTCCGCACCGGTTCGCGCGGCGCGCTGTGGTGCGAACCGCTGGTCGAGATCGCGACGGCCGGCGGCCGCATCGCCTACGGGCCGGTGCAGGCCGCGGACGTGCCGGCGTTGTTCGCCGCGGGCTTCACCACTGGCGGGGCGCACGCGCTGCGCCAGGGGCCGGTCGAACAGATGCCGTACCTGGCGAAGCAGACGCGGCTGACGTTCGCGCGCGTCGGCGTGATCGCACCGCTCGACCGCGCCGCCTACGAGGCGCACGGCGGGCTCGCCGGCCTGCGCCGGGCGCTGACGATGCGACCCGAGCAGATCGTCGAGGAGGTCGTGCAGTCGGGGCTGCGCGGCCGCGGTGGCGCCGGCTTCCCGGCCGGCATCAAGTGGCGCACGGTGCAGCAGGCCGAGGCGGCGCAAAAATACGTCGCCTGCAACGCCGACGAAGGCGATTCGGGCACCTTCAGCGACCGCATGGTCCTCGAAGGCGATCCGTTCCTGTTGCTCGAGGGCATGGCGATCGCCGGGCTCGCGGTCGGCGCGACCGAAGGCTACGTCTACCTGCGTTCGGAGTACCCGGCCGCGCACCGCACGCTGCTCGCCGCGATCGACGCGGCGCGCGCCGCCGGCTGGCTCGGCCGTTCCGTGCTCGGCAGCGGCCGCGCGTTCGACGTCCACGTGCGGCTCGGCGCCGGCTCCTACATCTGCGGCGAGGAGACGGCGATGCTCGAGAGCCTCGAGGGCAAGCGCGGCGTGGTCCGCGCCAAGCCGCCGCTGCCGGCGCTGGTCGGGTTGTGGGGACGGCCGACGGTCGTCAACAACGTCATGACGCTGGCCGCGGCGCCGTGGATCCTGCAGCACGGCGGGGCCGCCTATGCGGCGCATGGCGTCGGCCGCAGCAAGGGCACGCTGCCGTTCCAGCTCGCCGGCAACGTCAAGCGCGGTGGCCTCGTCGAGGTGCCGTTCGGCACGACGCTGCGCGTCCTGCTCGAGGAATTCGGCGGCGGCACGGCGAGCGGGCGGCCGATCCGCGCCGTGCAGGTCGGCGGGCCGCTCGGCGCCTACCTGCCGGCCAGCAAGTTCGACACCGTGCTCGACTACGAGGCGTTCGCCGCGGCCGGCGGCATGCTCGGCCACGGCGGCATCGTCGTCTTCGACGACACCGTCGGCCTGGCGAAGATGGCGCGCTACGCGATGGAGTTCTGCGCGATCGAATCGTGCGGCAAGTGCACGCCGTGTCGCATCGGCAGCACGCGCGGCGTCGAGGTGATCGACCGGATCGTCACCGCGGACGGCGATCGCAAGGCGGCAACCGAGCTGCTGCGCGACCTGTGCGCGACGATGACCAGCGCGTCGCTGTGCGCGATGGGCGGGCTGACGCCGTTGCCGGTGCTCAGCGCGCTGGAGCACTTCGCGGGCGATTTCGCGAAGCGGTGAGCGCGGCGAACGCACGGCCGACACAGCGGCCGGCGAACGCGACGTAGAACACGCCAAACGGCAGCGTCGTGGCGGCCGGGATGCGCGTGGTCGGGTTCGACAGCTGCGTCCACGCGATCGGCGCCATCTGCAGCGCGAACAGCAGGGTCAGCAGCCACAGGTCGCGGCGCCGCGCCAGCAGCGCCAGCGCGAGTCCGAGCACCATCAAGAGGCTGGCCACGAGGCCGAATTCGACCACTGGGACGTCCAGCAGCACCGTTCGCCACCCGTGGACCATGCGCTGGCCCGCGTCGCGCCATGTGTGAGAGGCCAGGTAGTCGGCGAGCGAGTAACGGGCGTCGCCGGGGACCGACGCGGTCTCGTAGCGGTCGACCCAGAGGAAGTTCGACAGGTAGGCGTGGTAGAAGGGCTGGCCCTTGTAGACGAGCCGCGGCAGCCAGCTCGGTGTCGCGACGACCAGGAACGTCGCGACGGCCGCCGCCGGCACCCAGAACACGCGCCGCAGCGACGGGCGGTCGCGCACGGCGAGCCAGCGCAGCGTCAGGTCGAGCGCCAGCACGGCGAGCGCCGCGGCGAACAGGAACAGCCCGTTCGGGCGGGTCAGGTAGGCAAGGCCGAACGCGCTGGCCGCCGCCAGCGCCGTGGCGGTGCCGCCGCTGCGCAGCGCGCGCAGCAGCAGCGCCAGCGCGGCGAGCACGCACAGCACGAACAGTGGCTCGGTCAGCAGGTATTGCGACTCGCGCAGCAGGAACGGGTCGGTCGCCAGCAGCGCGGCGGCCGCGATCGCGGCGAGCCGGCTCGCGAACAGCCACCAGCAGGCGAGGCCGGCCGCCAGCACCGCGGCGGACGTGAGCGCCAGGTTGATCCAGGTCAAGGCGGTCGGTTCGCGGCCGACCAGCGCGCCGCCGACCGCCAGCGCGGCCGGATAGAGCGGCTGGCGATGGCCGCGGCGGACGACCCAGTCCATGCGCAGGTCGCCGGCGGCGAACGCGGTCGCGATCTCGACGTAGTGCAGGGCGTCGCCGTCGGTCAGCGCCGCGACGTCGCCGGGCTCGGCGAGCCATTCGGCGCGGCGGTTCGCGCCGGCGGCGAAGAACGCCGCAGCCATTGCCAGCAGCGCGGCGAGCACGAGCCAGGTGCGCGGCTTCGGCGGTGGGGTGGCCGGTAGCGTCACGTCAGGCCAAGCCTACGCGGCGTCGCTGGCGAAAGCAGCCCGCCGCCGCTCGCGCGTGCCGCCGATCGCGCTACCATCGCAGGCCCCCCGACGCCCGCCACCACGATGTACTCCAACAAGGTTCCCGACCTCGGTACGCCCGCCCGCTGCGGCGCGACCCTGGTCACGATCGAGGTCGACGGCAAGCCGGTCACGGTGCCGGCCGGCACGTCGGTCCTGCGCGCCGCGGCCGAGGCCGGCGTGCGCGTTCCCAAGCTCTGCGCGAGCGATTCGCTCGAGGCGTTCGGCAGCTGCCGGCTGTGCCTGGTCGAGGTCGAGGGCCGCCGCGGCACGCCGGCGTCGTGCACGACGCCGGGCGAACCCGGCATGACGGTGCGCACGCAGTCGCCGCAGCGGGCGCAGCTGCGCCGCGGCGTGATGGCGCTCGACAT
>CAYMRG010000628.1:0-3340 GCA_964392555.1 uncultured candidatus Brocadiaceae bacterium | reverse complement strand
TGGGCGTTGGTTCTTCAGGGTATTATTGTGGCTCAACGCAGGTTGCTCCGCCAACAGGAGGGAGACACGCAAATTGGTATGGTGCTGCTGTTCCTTTCAGTTTGGCGGGCGGCAGCCCCGGTGGTGGATATACCTACTGGGACCAGAGCTGTAGTCAATGGGTGGGTGGAAGCTCAGGCGGTCGGGGGGCAGGCACGCTCGTGCTGCTGGCGGGCGGCCACATTGAGGTGCACGGCCAGATCCGGGCCGATGGCCGCGGTGGGGATGGCGGCGGCTCTGGCGGTTCGATCCTGCTGCGCGGCGATGCCGGTGTCGCGGTCATGCCTGGCGGGTCCGTGACAGCTCGCGGTGGGGCAGGGGGCACGGTGTTTCCCCCCTACCCGTATACCTACGGAGATGGCGAGCCCGGGTTCATCCGCCTCGATTCATGGGGCGTACCGCCGATGATCGCGGGCGCGGTCGATCCCCAGCCGACGACGTTGGAGCTGCCGTACCTGCATGCGGCAGCGCCACCGACCAGGGGCACGACGTGGACGTTGCACGTGTATGCACCGGAGTTGTCGTGGGTGTTCGTCGCGGCGTCGCTGGCGCCGGCGTCGGGTTCGCCGATGACGCCGTTCGGTCCGCTGGGGCTGGATCTCGTGGGCATGGCCGGGGTCGTGACCTTGAGCGTGCCGCTGCCGAGCCACGATCCCTCGGCGAGCGTGCTGTGGCCGATCCCGTCGACGTTTGCGTTGTATGGACTCGGCGTGTGGGTCCAGGCGCTGGTGGTGCCGCCGGGGCTGCCGGCGCGGCTCTCCAACACGCTGGCGGCCGTGGTGCAATGACGCGAGCGCCGTTGTGCTGCCATCACGACGACCGAGACGCGTCTTGCCAAGGTGGCCGAGTCGTTGGCGGCTTCGCCGACGGCTGGGGCTTCTTCGCGAGGCCGTGACGGGTGGCAGCGCTGCGCGCAGCGGCCGACACGGCGCGGTGGGGCGATGGTCCACGCGTCCTCACCCACCCCGAAACGCCCTCTCCAGCGTCGCGAGATCCAGCTTCCGCATCTGCATCATCGCGGTGAACACGCGCTTCACCGCCGCCTTGTCGGGGCTCGCCATCATCTTGGCGAACGCGCGCGGCACGATCTGCCACGACACGCCGAAGCGGTCCTTGCACCAGCCGCACATCGACTCCTGACCGCCGTTGCCAACCAGCGCGTTCCACAATCGATCGACCTCGGCCTGGTCCTCGCATTGCACGGCGATCGACGCTGCTTCGCTCTGCACATAGACCGGCCCGCCGTTGAGGGCCTGGAACGGCACGCCGCCGAGTTCGAATTCGACGAGCAGCGCCAGGCCGTCGGGCATCCCACCGGGCAGGCCATCGCCCTTGCCGTAGCGGCTGACGGCGGTGATGCGCGAGCCCGGGATCAGCGAGCAGTAGAACGTCGCGGCGTCCTCGCCGTCGCGGTCGAACCAGAGGCACGTCGCGATCTTGGGCGCGGTCACGGGCGCACCTGCTTGGCCTTGGCCAGGTTGGCGGAGGACGGTTCGTTGATGGCCCAGTCGACGCCGAATGGATCGCGCAGCGCGCCGTAGCGATCGCCCCAGAACTGCGTCTCGAACGGGCACGTGACCTCGCAGCCGGCGGCGACGGCGCGCTGCCACCAGGTGTCGCCGTCCGCGGCCACGAGCTGCATGGTGATGCCGCACGGTCCGGTGACGACGGACTGGCCGCACTCGGGGATGGCGTCGGCGAGCATCAACGCGCGGCCGTTGACGACGAGGATCACGTTGGCGATGCGGGGATCGCCGGGCATCGTCGTCACATCGCCGTAGACGACGGCGGCGAACGCCTCGCGGTAGAAGTCGACCGCCCGGCGCGCGTCGTTGAGGTACAGGTAGGGGATCACGCCGGTCATGACGCTGCCGGGGTCGAGGGTCGGAGGCATGGCTTGGGTTCCTTGGGAGGGGAAGGACAACAGCGATCGCCGCGCTCAGGGCTGCCTGCCGAACAGCAGCAGCACGTAGCGCTTCAGGTGGGCGAGCGAATCGGCGGCGGCCTGGGGGTCGTCGAGCGCCTTGGCGACGACGAACGCGCCCTGGATCACGGCCTGGGTGTGGAGCGCGAGGCTCGCGGCGGTCCAGCTCCGGGCGCGGATGCGACGCTGCTTGCGCGCGGCGTCGAGGTCGGCGACGAGGGTGTCGGCGTGGCCGCGGATCGATGCGCCGCAGGCGGCGCGGATCCGGTCGTTCGTCGCGTAGGTCTCCTGCGCCATCGTGCCGACGAGGCACGTGAACTCGGGCAGCTCGCCGCGCAGCAGCTCGGCGCGGAAGTCGAGGTAGGCGAGCACGCGGTCGAGCGGGTCGGCGGGCTGGTGGTAGGGCGCGGCGGCGAACAGCGCGCCGGTGACGATCGACCAGTGCTCGGCGGCGGCGATGGCGAGCGCGTCCTTGGCGGCGAAGTGGTGGAAGAACGCGCCCTTGGTCACGCCGGCCTCGCGGCACAGATCGTCGACGGTCGTGCCGGCATAGCCCTGCCTGCGGATCACGCGGAAGGCCGCGGCGAGCAGGCGTTCGCGGGCGTCGGGGGTGGCGCGGGCGGTGGCCATGCGGGGACCATACCGACCAGTTGGTATGTTGGCAAGCGGCGCACGCCGGTGTTGCTCACGCGCCAAGGGGACGCCAAAGGGGATCAGCCGCGGTCGCGATTCGCCGTCGCACCACCTGGCGCCGCATCCCCCAGGATCGCCCCGCACGCGCGGTCGCGGCCCTGCGCCTTCGCGGCGTACAGCCGTTCGTCCGCGGCGCGCAGCAGGTCGGCGAGATCGCCCGGCGAACCGGCGGTCCGGCACGCGGCGCCGATGCTCGCGGTGACCAGCGGCATCCCCGGTGCGCCGTGCGGGATCGCGGCGACCTGCAGCGAACGGCGCATGCGCGCGGCCACCTCGAGCGCACCGTCGAGGCCGGTGTCGGGCAGCAGCGCGACGAACTCCTCGCCACCGTAGCGGGCGAGCAGGTCGGTGGGGCGCTTCAGCGCGTCCTCGAGCGCAGCGGCGACGCGGCGCATGCACTCGTCGCCGGCGAGGTGGCCGTGGCGGTCGTTGAACGCCTTGAAGCGATCGAGGTCGATCATCAGCACCGACAGCGGCGCGCCGACGCGCTGGGCGCGCGCCTGCTCGGCGGCGGCGCGTTCCTCGAAGCAGCGGCGGTTGGCGATCGCGGTCAGGCCGTCGACGTAGACCCACGAGCGCAGCAGGTCGGCCTGGCGCTTGAGCTGCAGGTGGGTGCGCACGCGGGCGCGGCAGACGCGCGGGTTGACCGGCTTGGTGATGAAATCGACGCCGCCGACGTCGAGC
>CAYMRG010000627.1:0-3364 GCA_964392555.1 uncultured candidatus Brocadiaceae bacterium | reverse complement strand
CCGGCCAGCCACTTCCTGACCACACGCGTGCAGGATCTTGATGGTCGCGGAAACGTCGGAATCGCCTTCCACGGCGACGATCCAGCCCGCCATCAGTTCCAACCAAAGGACAGCTGCTCGAGATCGCCAGGTGCGACTTGGGGCATCACGGCGGCACCGGGCTCGAGCCCGGCTTCGAGCAACGCTCGGCATTCCTCCATGTCGGCAGCCACCCGGACCTCGGGCCCGTCCTTGCCAGGCACCACGAGCAGGATCTCTGCCAGGCTGATCCCGGGATCACTCAGCAGGTCGGCACTGTGCGTGCTCACCAGGACCTGCCGCCCACTCTTGCCGCGCATCCGGTGCAGCATGCGGGGGATTTCACGCACGATCGAAGGATTGAGCGAGAGTTCGGGCTCCTCCAACAGGAGCGGTTCGTGGCCATCGGACAGAGCCCAGAGCAGCGCGATCAGGCGCAACGTCCCGTCTGAGAACTGCCGTTCGTGGTGCCAGCCCGCGTTCGGCCGCCAGTGCTCGAACTGACCGAGGAGGTGCGGACGCCCCGCCTTGTCCCGTTCGAACTTCAGATCGTTCAGCCGCGGTACCGCGACCTGCATTGCCTTGCGGATCTTCTTCAAGCGCGCATCCCGTCGCTTGGCCGGCACGGATGCCATGCGGACCATGAGGTCCGAACCCAAGGGATCGCTGCCGATCGCCTCGAAGCGATCCGGCTGCCGCAACAACTGCGGCACCAGGTGAAGGTAGTCGACCGCGGCAAAGAACTCGGCGAGGGCCCGGAACGACTTGTTGGCACTGACTTGCTCCAGATGGGTCTCGCGCAGACGTTCCGCGTCTGCCTTGTCTTCGGCGTTGGGGCGATCGAGGACGATCTCACCGCCACGCTGCACCACCTCCCGCTTCACCTTGGTGCCGAGCTTGTCGCCCTCGAGCTCCAAATGGTAGGTCCAGGCCTCGACCCCTGGGTCATCCACCTCAACCTCGACGACGACGTCACTCTTCTGACGCGCGTGCAGCGAACGCACCTGACTCATGCCGAACCGATGGTCTTCGACGGCCCACTGCAGACCGCCCCCTTGGGCTTCGCGATGTCGCGCAGGAATCGAAAGACGTCCAGCAGGTTCGACTTGCCGGACGCGTTCGGCCCGACGAGGAACATCCGCGGTTCGAGCGGCACGTCCACCGATCGGAAGTTCTTCCAGTTCTGCAGGCGAAGGCGGGCGAAGCGCATGGCGCAAGGGTATCCCTGCGACCAGGTGATTCGAGTCTCCCGCACGGAAGGGGGCCATGGGTCTCGCACACCCCATTGACGCTCGCCGGGGGCAAGCTCGACGATCCACCGCCCACCCGTCTCCATCCCGAGGTCCCCCATGCCCACATCCCTCCGCCGACTCGCCCTGGCGAGCGTCCTGCTCACCGCGACCGCGACCACGAGCCTCGCGCAAGGCTGCGCGAGCGGCACGTTCTGGAAGCGCGACACGTTGCCCGACGTGCCGAGCCTCGCCGCGGTCAGCATCATCCCCGGGCTGTGCGAGGGCGAGAGCGCGGGCGTCGTCTTCGAGATGCCGGCGAGCATGTCCGTGCAGCGGATCACGCAGGTCGTCGCGCCGTGGGGTGCGCCGGGCGGCGTCAACGGCCAACAGGCGCTGCTCGACATCGAGGTCTACGACGGCGTCAGCTTCAGCGGCGCGAACGTCAACATGGGCACGCGCGTGTTCTCGCTGAGCCAGGCGGCGCAGGCCAACTTCCCGGTGCAGAGCCACGCGCTCAACACGTTCGATACGACGCCCTACAGCATCATCGTCGGCAGCGCGCCGCCGACCGGCACGCCGGCGGTGCGCCGGTTCGCGATCTGCTTCCGCGTCGACGTCAACCTCTACCCCGGTGGCAGCTGCGCCACGGGCTGGTTCGGCAACTTCTTCACCGACAACAGCCAGAGCGGCTTCGGCGTCTGCAACAACGCGATCACGCCGCAGCGCACCAGCGTGATCGAGATCCAGGGCCAGGGCTGGCGCGACGCCTCGCTGGCGTCGGTGTCGGGTTTCCCGCTGTGCCCGACCTTCTACAGCGGCATCTGGTGCATCCGCTGCTGCAGCGAAGACGCGTTCCCGGCGATCTACTCGACGTTCGGCCCCGGCTGCGCGAACACGCTCGGCGTGACGCACCTGCTGCCGGCGACGCTGCCGCGCGTCGGCCAGAACCTGTTCGTGCTGCTCGACAACCTGCCCTACAACCTGGCCCTGATGATCACCGGCGGCAGCAACACCTTCAGCGGCGCCGCGCCGCTGCCGCTCGACGTGTCGTTCCTCGGCCTGCCGGGCTGCTCGCTGCGCGTCAGCTTCGACGTCACGCAGACGCTGACCGGCGGCGGCACGACCGCGTCCTACCTGCTGCCGATCCCCAACCAGAGCCCGCTGCTTGGGCTGCAGTTGTTCCAACAGGCCTTCGTCCTCGACCCGCTCCTCAACGCGTTCGGCGGATCGCTGTCCGACGCCGCCCTGCTGCAGATCGGCTCTTGAACGACGCATCGGACGAACCGGCGCACCGGCCACCCGTCGCCGGCGCCGCGATCCGCCGCCGCGACGACGGTCGCGACGACCAGCTGGTCGACGAGTCCCCGCTGCTGCTGGTCGTCCACGGCCAGCAGCTGATGACGATGCGGACGCCGGGCGCGGACGAAGACCTAGCCCGAGGCTTCCTGCTCGGCGAAGGCATCGTCACCGACGTGACGCAGATCGCCGGCGTGACGGCGGTTCCCGGCGACGCGGCCGCGCAGCGCGCCGACGAAGTGCACGTCACGCTGCGCACGCCGCCCGACGCGCTCGGCCGCGCGCGGCTCGAACGCACGCACGAGATCCGCAGCTCGTGCGGCATCTGCGGTGTCGCCGACGCGAGCGCGCTGCTCGACGCGATGCCACCGCTGCTGCCCGGCGTGCCCACACTGCCGGCGCCGCGGATCGCCGACCTCATCGCCTTGCTGCGCGATCGCCAGCACCTGTTCGCGGCGACCGGCGGCTGCCATGGCGCGCTGGTCGCTACCGCCGACGGCACGGTGTGCGGAGTCGGCGAGGACGTCGGCCGCCACAACGCGCTCGACAAGGCGATCGGCGCCGCCGCGCGCGCCGGGGCCGAGTTCGCGCGGTGCGTCGCGGTGCTCTCGGGTCGCGCCGGCTACGACCTGGTGGTCAAGTGCCTGCGCGTGCGCCTGCCGATCATCGTCTCGGTGTCGGCGCCGAGCGCGCTCGCCTTCGACCTGTGCGCGGCGGCCGGTGCGACCCTGGTCGGGTTCGCGCGCGGCGAGCGCCATGTCGTCTACTGCGGCGGGTCGCGACTCGGCCGCCATTGCGGCGGAGAACAAGCCTGACGT
>CAYMRG010000626.1:0-3366 GCA_964392555.1 uncultured candidatus Brocadiaceae bacterium | reverse complement strand
GGTGTCGCCGAGCGGCGATCCGTTCGGCGTGGTCGGCCGCCAGCTCTACGCGCTGGTGCCGCCGCAGCAGGCGTGTTCGCCGGGCGCGACGCTCCGCATCGCCGGCGCGACCGGCGGGATCGACCTGCCGTGAACGGCGACGCCCCGGGCCTGCCGACGGCGCTGCTCGCTGCCCTGCTGCTCGCGGTCGCGGCGCCGCCCGCGCTGCTGCCGGGCGCCGAGTTCCTGGTGTTGCCGGGGCTCGCACTGTGGTGCGCGGTGGCGCGGCGTGGCCGGCGGCCGCTCTGGCACAGCTACCTGCTCGGCGCCGCCTACATGGCGTGGTTCTCGTGGTCGCTGCACCACGTGCTGTGGCCGGCCTACCTCGCGGTCGTCGTGGTCGGCGGCCTCTACTTCGCGCTCGGCGCGGCGATCGTGCGCGCGGCACCGCGCTGGCTCGGGGCGTTCGGCTTCGCGATCGCCGTCGCCGCCACGGCGTGGCTGCGCGGCGGGATGCCCGAAATCTGCTACCCGCACGGCCAGCCCTGCCACTCGCTGTGGCGCTGGCCGGCGCTGCTCGGCGCGGTGACGCTCGGCGGCGAACCGCTGGCGAACGCGCTGCTCGGCGCGAGCGCCGCGGCGCTCGCGGAGCTCTGGCAGAGCTGGCGCGTCGCGCGGCCGGCGTGGCGCGCGGCGTGGCTGCAGGCCGGCCTGGTCGCCATGGTCGCGCTCGCGACGACGGTGGTTGGCCACGCGCTGCGCCATGCGGCCGACGCCGACAAGGGCGCGACGCTGCAGGTCGTCACCATCGAGCCTGGCCTGCACTGCGAGGACCCGTTCCTTGCCGTGGCGCCCGGCGAACGCGGCGCGCTGATGGCGCGCCTGCTGCGCGAACGGTTGCTCGAGCCGACGCGCCGGGCGCTGGCCGAGGCGCTGGCCGACCTCGTGCTGTGGCCGGAGAGCGCGGTGCGCGCGCGGCTGCCGGCGGATGCGGTCGTCGATTACCTGCCGGGTCCGCTGCGCGAGCTGCAGGCAGCCGGAACGCGGCTGGTGTTCGGCGCCGACGTCGAGCGCGGTGACCACACCACCCCGGCCGCGCTGCTGCTCGACCTGGACACGGGGCGGCTGGTCGGCCACCACGAGAAGCGCTGCCTCGTGCCGGGGGGCGAGTTCGTGCCGTTCCTGGCCTGGTTGCCGGACGGCGCCGCGGCCTGGATCCGCGCGACGTTCACCGAGGCGCTCGGCTTCGTGCCGGACTGCCTGCCGGGCCGCGACCTGCCGCCGCTGCAGACCGCGGCCGGTGTGCCGTTCGGCGCGCTGCTCTGCTACGACAACGCGTTCCCCGGGCCGGCCACGGCCCAGGTCGCCGCCGGCGCCCGGTTGCTGGCGGTCATCAGCAACGAATCGTGGTACCGCGGCGGCGACGAGCTGACGCAGCTGGTGGCGATCAGCGTCTGCCGGGCGCTCGAGACCGCCACGCCGCTGGTCCGCGGCACGACCGACGGCTGGTCGGTGGTGGTGGGGGGCGACGGCCGGATCCTCGCCAGCCTGCCGCTGGCGCCGGCGCCGCAGCCCGCCGCGAGAATTCTGCGCGCCACCGTCCCGCTGGGGGGCGGGCGCCTGCCGCCCATGGCATGGCTGCGGGCCGCCGCGGGCCCATTCGCCGCGATCCTCGCGGCACTTGCGCTCCTGCACACGACGCTGGCGTGGGCTAGACTCCGTGTAGCTCGGACGGCTCCCGGCGCGGACGCGGCAGGTGGTGGACCACCGGTCGCCCCGCGAAGTGGTTCTTGACGGTATCGGGCATGGAGTTAGGATCCCGCAGCCCCTGGCCTCCCAGCCGGGTTGCGCCTGCCCATGCAGTGCCGTCACCCACGGGAGCCTCTCGGTTCGTCCTCAACCCCTCTGGCTTCTCCCCATCGGCTTGACATCGTCCTGATCGGCAGACCGTCTGTGGTGCACTTGGCCACCGGCAACCGCGCAGGATGAACGTTAGGAGTTACCTGGTCACCATGAGTCCCATCGGCCGCGTGTTCATCGTCCTCAATCTCCTCCTCGCGGGCGGCTTCGTCGTGTTCGCGGGCACCCACCTGCAGCAGCAGCACAACTACAAGACGCTGTACAAGCAGGAGCAGGATGATCGTAAGAAAGACGCCGACGTGGCGGCGCAGAGCCTCGCGCGCGCCGAGCAGGCCGCGCGCGACTTCGAGTTGGCCAAGACGACCAACCAGAACCAGCTGGCGGCGGCGCAGAACGATCTGCAGCGCGTCAGCGACGAGAACAAGCGTCTGCACGAGCAGCTGGGCGCGATGGAAGGTTCGATGAACCAGCTGCTGTCGAACTCCAACGCCGCGGTCACCGCGTCGAAGGAAGCGTTCGACCAGGCCCAGGCCGCCTACAAGATGGCGCAGACCGACGGCGCGGCGAAGGACGAGGCGGTCCGCGCGAAGGACACCGCCGAGGCCGAGAACCGCACGCTGAAGACGACGATCGCGTCGCTGCAGGGTGAGATCGAGACCCGCGAAGCCGCGATGAAGAAGGTCACGAACGACGCGCGCGAGCTGAAGCTCCTGGTCGACGCGGCCGAAGCCCGTGGCTTCCTCCGCTCGATGGCGGCGCCGAACCTCGCGGGCACCGTGACCAACGCGGCGGGCACCCTGTGCACGATCGCGGTCACCAACAACCCCGAGGAGATCGACATCGGCAAGATGGTCAGCGAGAACAAGTTCGCCTTCGCCGTCTACGATGCGTCGGGCTACAAGGGCGAGGCGATCGTCGACAAGTTCGTGCCGACCGAGAACGCGATCCTCTGCAACCTGCGCCTGGTGAAGGGTGACGTCAAGGTCGGCGACCGCGCCGCGACCAAGCCCTGATCCGGATTCCCAGACCCAACCCAACCGGAGATCCGACCATGGCAAAGAAAGCAGCCAAGAACGTGCCCGTCGCCGACGTCGAGGTCATCAGCAAGCCCGGCCTCGGCATCGATGAAGGCATCGTGCTGACGACCTTCCTCGCGCTGCTGGCCGCGTGCGTCCTCGTCTACCTGGCGAACCAGACGTATCTGTAAAGCGACTGGCCTGTAGGGCGACCGGCCTGCAAAGCCGGCTGTCTGCGGAGAGCCCGCGGGCAGTTCCCGAGCCGACCCCCGATGGGCCCAGCCCACCGGGGGTCGTTGCGTTTGCGGCCGATGGCCGACGCGCGGCGTGACCGGCGCTGTGTGGATCGCGAGGCAGCGCAGTAAGAATCCGTTGCGACCGGAGAGCTGGCGGCTACGTTGGCGACTCGCCGTTTGGTCCACGGCGAAGTGTCTGCAGGTCACGGTTCGCCCGCACCGCCAAAAGCGGGCCGCCCGAGGGCATCATGTTCAAACCGGTCGAGTGGCTGTTG